>NZ_JAGPXU010000020.1:0-113368 GCF_018070385.1 Micromonospora sp. C97 | reverse complement strand
GTGGGGGTTGGCGGGCGGGCGTTGATCCTGACCGCGTTCACCGCGCTCGCCCTGGGTGTGCCGCTGCTGGCGGTCCGCCGGGGGCTGCGCGGTACGGCGGAGACGTTCGCCGCGGTGGGGTTGCTGCTGGTGGTGCTGGACGGTTACGCGGCCTGGTCGGTGAACCTGGCCGGCGTGGCCGGCTGGCCGGGCAGCCGGTACGCCGCGCTGGTCGGGGGGGCCAGCGCGGCGGTTGCCGTGGCGTACGGCAGGTGGAGCGGGTTGACGGGGCCGTGGTTCGCCGCCCTGGTGGCCGCTCAGCCGGCGTTGCCGCTGCTCGCCGCCGAGACCGGGGCGGGGGCGGCCGGGTGGGCGCTGATCCTGCTCGGGGTGGCGTTGCTGAACCTGGCCGTGCTTGCCGCGCTGCGCGGCCGGGAAGGGGCGGCGCAGCTCGTCGGTCGGGTGCTGGCCGGCATCGCCCATGTCGCCGCGCTGCTGAATGCTGCGGCGTGCGCGCTGGTGCCGCTGGTCAGCGGGCGGGCGGGGGGCTCCGCACTGCTGGCCGGTGTGCCGCTGTTGCTGGTCGTGCTGGTCGGGCTCGGTGCGGCCGGGCTCGTCGGGGGGCGGGCGCTGCGGGCGGTGGCGGCGGGGCTGCTGGTGCCGGTCCTCGCCGGCGCAGCGCTGCGCCCGGTGGCCGAGCTGCGGCCGTCAATGCTGCTGCTCGCCACGGCGGCGGTGGCGCTCGGGTTGGCCGCTGCCGTGCGGCTACTGCCGGCGGCGCGCGGTGGCGACGGTTGGCGGGCCGGTGCGCGGGCCGGTGCGCTGTTCGTCGCGGCGGGCACGGCACAGGTGACGGTGCTGATCACCATCGGGCTTGCGGCCGCCGCCGTCGGCCGGTCACTGCCGCCGTGGGGTGGGGCTGGGCTGGGATCGGACCTGCGCTGGGGTTGGCAGTTGGCGCCCGCCGTGGCGCTGGCGGTTGGCGCGGCGGTGCTCCTGCTGCCCCGCAACGCGCGGGCGGTGCTCGGCACGGCCGGTGCGGTGGCGGTGCTGTTGGCCGTGCCCGCCGGCTGGACGGCCTCCTGGGCTCAGGTGGTCGCCGTCGACCTGGTCGGCGGGGTCGCGCTGCTGCTCGCCGTGCTGGCCCGCCCGGCCACCCCGCCGGTCGCCCTGCTCACCCGTGCGCTCGGCGGTGCCGTCCTGCTCGGGCACGGGCTGCTTGTCGCACTGGCCGCCCCGACCGGCGCCCTGGTGGCGCTCGGCGTTCTCGCCGCGCTCGGGCTGGCACTGGGCGTACGACGGGGGGTCGGGGCGTACCGCGAGGTGGCCGGTGCGGGTCTGCTGGTCGGGCAGCTCACGCTGCCCGCGATCGCGGCGGTGGCGCTGTTCGCCGCGGGCACCCCGCCGTGGTGGCAGGCCCGGCTCGCGCTGGCGGGGGCCGGGCTGTCGCTGGTCGCGGCGCTCGCGGCGCGTCGTCACCGGGTGGAGCTGATCGGGTACGCGCAGACCGGCGCCGTCGTCGCGGTGGCAGTGCCCGCCCTCGCGCCGCTGGTCGGGGCGGGTGACGAACCGCTCGCGTTGTACGCCGCCCTGGCGGCGCTGGGCGTCGCGGTCGTCGCCTGCTGGGTGCCGTCGGTGAGCGACTCCGGTCCGGCGGCCCTCGGGGACCGGCCTTCGGCAGCCGAGCGCGAGCCGGCCCGGTCGGCGCTGTTGCTGGCTGCGGGCGGGACGCTGGCGGCGGTGGCCGTGCTGGTGGCCCTGCCGACGGTGCTGACCGCGCTCGGGTCGCCGCACGGCGGGCGGGGCCGGGTGTGGTCGGGGGTTCCGGCTGTCGTCGCCGACCCGACGGTGCTCCCGGTGGGGTTCGCGCTGGTCGTGCTGGCGGTGGCCGGGGCGCTGGCCGGTCGGCGGGTGGGGCTGCCGGTGCCGGCCGCCCTGCCGTTCGTCGCGGCGGCGCTGCCGGTGCTGCTCATCGCGATCGGGGCGCCCTGGCCGGTGCTGCCGGCCGCCGTTCTGCTCGCCGGGCTGGCCGCGCTGCTGTTCACCGCGCTGGCCCCGCCCCGCCCGGTGCTCGCCCCGGTCGCCGTACCGGTGGGCGTGGTGCTGGTGGCATCCGGTGTGGCGGGTCTGCTGGCCACCCGGGCGGCGACGCTCGCGGCCGAGGCGGTGCTGCTGGTGGCGGCGGTCGCGGTCGCCGTCGGGGCGCGCAGGTCCGCGGTACGGGTCGTCGGTTGTCTCGCCGCCGTGGGTGTGGCGTCCGCGTTGGCGGTGACCGCCCCGCTCGCCGGCGGGCTGCCGTTGCGGGCGGCCGCGTACCCACTGCTGGGGGTGGCCGCGGTGGCGCTGGCCGCTGCGGCGCTCACCCCGGCGCGGGCCCGGCTGGGACGGGTGCTGGATGCCGCCGCGCAGGCTGTCGCGCTGGTGGCGGCGGTGTTCGCCGTCGAGGTGGCACGGCATCTCGCCACCGTCTGCGTGCTCTGGGGTGTCGCCGTCGCGCTGCGACTGCTGCGCCGGGGTGAACCGGCCGGTCGACGGTGGGTGTTCGCCGGGATCGCCGCCGGCAGCGAGTTGCTCGGGGCCTGGGTGCTGCTGGCCGGCGGTGGGGTGACGGTGCTGGAGGCGTACACACTGCCGGCTGCGGCGCTCGCCGTCGGCGCGGGTCTGCTGGCGCTGCGCACCCGGCCGGGGCTGACCAGCTGGCCGGCTCTCGGCCCGGGGCTGGTGGCGGCGTTGCTGCCCAGTCTCGTGTCGGTGCTGGCCGGGCCAGACCCGCAGCCGTGGCGGCGACTGCTCCTCGGCGCGGCGGCGGTCGGCGTGGTGCTCGCCGGCGCGACCCGCCGGTGGCAGGCGCCGGTGCTGCTCGGCGGCGGGGTGCTGACGCTGTTGGCACTGCACGAGGTGGCCCGGGGGTGGGATCTGCTGCCCCGGTGGATCTATCTGGGGGTCGGCGGGCTGGCGCTGGTCGGGCTCGCCGCCACCTACGAGCGACGTCGACGTGACCTGGCTCGACTGCGCGCGGCAGTTGGGCGGCTGAGTTGAGTTTGAAGTCAGGAAGGTAGGGCCTGCCCTACCCACTATTCGGGGGTTGTCGGGGTTACTCAGCGCTACCGCGATCGGGAGACTTGACATTAAGCCCGAACCACCCTGGTACGGGCGCAAGCGGAACGGGAGCAGCGATGGCGCTCGGAGCGGTGGCGGAACCGCCGGTACGACGGCGAGGCAGTGACTACGCACAGTTGTCCCGACGGATCAGCCAGGCGGGCCTGCTGGAGCGGCGTCCCGGCTGGTATGTCACCCGCATCGTGCTCACCCTCGGTGCCTTCGTGGCCGGCTGGGTGGCCGTGTTCCTGCTCGGCGACTCCTGGTGGCAGCTCCCGCTCGCGGCGGTGATGGCGGTGGCCACCACCCAGGTCGCGTTCCTCGGTCACGACGCCGGGCACCGCCAGATGTTCCGTCGGCGTGGTCCCAGCGAACTGGTGGGGCTGTTCGCCGGCAACGTGGCGGTGGGGATCAGCTACGGGTGGTGGGTCGACAAGCACAACCGGCACCACGCCAACCCGAACCACGAGGACGAGGACCCGGACGTCGGCGCGGGTGCCCTGGTGTGGACGCCCGAGCAGGCGTTGGAGACCCGCGGGATCAACCGCTGGATGGCCAAGCGGCAGGCGTACCTCTTCTTCCCGATGCTCCTGCTGGAGGGTTTGAACCTGCACGTGGCGAGCATCCGGGCGATCATCGGCCGGGAGCCGAACGGCGGGTACACCGTCCCGATGCGGCACCGGGCGGTCGAGGCGGCACTGCTCGTCGTGCACACCGCCGCGTACGTGGCACTGCTGTTGGCTGTCATGTCCCCGGTCAAGGCGCTGCTCTTCGCCGTCGTGCACCAGGCGTTGTGGGGCCTCTACATGGGCTGCGCGTTCGCGCCGAACCACAAAGGCATGCCGATGCCGACCGCCGAGGACGAGTTGGACTTCCTGCGTAAGCAGGTGCTGACCTCCCGCAACGTGCGGGGCAGCCGGCTGGTGGACACCGCGCTCGGCGGTCTCAACTACCAGATCGAGCACCACCTGTTCCCGAACATGCCGCGCGCCAACCTGCGCCGGGCCCAGCCGATCGTCCGGGCCTACTGCGTCGAGCAGGGCATCCCGTACGCCGAGACCGGATTGGTCGAGTCGTACCGGCAGGCACTCGGTCATCTGCACGAGGTGGGGCGGCCGCTGCGCGGCTGAACACACCAGGGGGAAGGCGGGGGCGGTGCCGGGCGGCACCGCCCCCGCCTGCGTACCGGGTCGATCGACACCCTGCTACCGCTGGTCGATGCCGTCCGTCGTCCCCGGTAGGGTCGGCGCATGGCAGACCTGCTCACCGCGGGAGCGGTGCGAGATGAGCTGGGCGGGCTGACGGGCTGGTCCCCGACCCGGCGGATCGACGACATCGTCGGGAGCGTGGCATGAGATTCGAGATCAGCAAGGTGCTGGACGCCATCGAGGGGCGGGTCTGCACCGACCCGTCGCTGGCCCGGGCCGTGGTCGACCTGGCCGAGGTGATCCGCTACCAGGACATTGATGGTGGTCGGCGGGCCAGCCTGCTGCGCCTCGGCATGGTCATCGACGCGCTCTCCCGCGAGTTGGAGGAGGACAGCGTCCAGGTCTACGCGGTGGTGCACCGGGCATTACTCTCCGACGCTGACCTCACCTCCAACGAACGGATGGTGGTCCGCCGCTGGGCCGACGACGGGCTCGTCGAGGTGCTCGACAACCCGGGTGACCGGATGTTGGAGGTCGCCGACCTGCTCGGTCTGCCGGTGCTCAGCCGGGTCCGCTTCGACGGGTTGCGCGGTCGGTTCCCGTGGCTGGTCGAGCAGCCCGGTCGGGTGGTCGCTCCGGTCCCCGGCGCCGGTGGGCCGGTGTTCATCGCGCACGTCGGCGGGGGTCACGCGCCGGTGGCCGGCAAGCGTTCGCCGACCGGCGTGAAGCTGCTGGCCCGCCAGTGGCGCTGCCCGGAGTCGGGCTGCGCGTTGTTCGGCGGCGGTGGTGGGGGCGGCGCGTTCGCCGACCTGGCCGGCGGTGCCGACCGCAGCCCTGCGGCGCAGCCGCCGCCCGCGCTGCGCAACGGCGTGCCGACCTGCCCCCGGCACGGCGCACGGCTCGGCGACGCCGGGCCGCGCCCGCGTACCGAGGTGCTCGCGGTGCGCGTCGGCGGCCTCGTCCGGCGGCGGTTCGTGCTCAGCGAGGAGCAGCCGGTGGTGGCTGGTCGGGCCCCCGAGCAGGACGGCGGGATCATGCTCGGGCAGTGGCTCAACGACGAGGCCCGACGCTGGATCAGCCGTGGTCACGTCCGCTTCGAGCTGCGGGTCGGCGAGGTCATCGTGACCGACGTCAGCACCAACGGTTCCGGCATCCGCCCGGCCGGTTCGATGGCCGAGTCGGACCGGATCCCGCTGGCCCCGCAGCAGTCCCGGGTGCTCGGTGAGAACGACATGGTGGAGCTGTACCCGGGCGTGCAGATCGGCCGCGCCGAGGAGTTGCCCACCGGCGCTCCGTTCACCCCCACCTCGGTGATGGCCGAGGCCCCGACGATGGCCATGCGCCTCCCCCGACCCTGACGCGGAAGGCGGGCGTCGGAGACCCGACGCCCGCCTCCCACCACGTTCTGGGTCAGCCGGCCAGCACCTCGGCCAGAGCGGCCACCGCCAGGTCGATCTCCTCCTCGGTGATCACCAGCGGTGGGGCGAGTCGGATGGTGGAGCCGTGGGTGTCCTTGGCGAGGATTCCGCGCGCCATCAGCCGCTCGCACGCCTCCCGGCCGCTCATCAGCGCCGGGTCGATGTCCAGACCGGCCCACAGTCCACGGACGCGTACCCCGACCAGGCCCTTGCCGACCAGCCCTTCCAGGCCGGCCCGCAACCGCTCACCCAGCTCGGCCGAGCGGCGCTGGAACTCGCCGGTGGCCAGCAGCCGGACCACCTCGACCGCCACCGCGCAGGCGAGCGGGTTGCCGCCGAAGGTGGAGCCGTGCTGGCCCGGCTTGAGCACGCCGAGCACGTCCGCGTTCGCGGCCACCGCGGACACCGGCACGATGCCGCCGCCCAGCGCCTTGCCCAGCAGGTACATGTCGGGCACGACGCCCTCGTGGTCACAGGCGAAGGTCGCGCCGGTACGCCCCAGACCGGACTGGATCTCGTCGGCGATGAACAGCACGTCGCGCTCGGTGCAGACCTGCCGTACGCCGGGCAGGTAGCCCTCCGGCGGCACCACCACACCCTGCTCACCCTGGATCGGCTCCAGCAGCACTGCCACCGTGTTCTCGTCGATCGCGGCGGTCAGCGCGTCCAGGTCGCCGTACGGCACGACAGTGAAGCCCGGGGTGTACGGCCCGAAGTCGGCGCGGGCGTCCTCGTCGGTGGAGAAGCTGACGATGGTGGTGGTCCGCCCATGGAAGTTGCCCTCGGCGACCACGATGTTGGCCTGCCCGGGGGCCACGCCCTTGACCTGGTAGCCCCACTTGCGGGCCACCTTGATGCCGGTCTCCACCGCCTCGGCGCCGGTGTTCATCGGCAGCACGAGGTCCTTGCCGCACAGCTCGGCCAGCTCCCGGCAGAAGTCGGCGAACTGGTCGTGGATGAACGCCCGGCTGGTCAGCGTGAGCCGGTCCAGCTGGGCGTGCGCGGCGGCGATCAGCTGCGGATGCCGGTGACCGAAGTTCAGCGCGGAGTAACCGGCCAGGCAGTCCAGGTAGCGCTTGCCGTCCACGTCGGTGAGCCACGCGCCCTCGGCGGACGAGATCACCACCGGCAGCGGGTGGTAGTTGTGCGCCGTCCAGCGCTCGGCGTCCCGGACCGCTCCCGGCGTCCGCAGGATGTCATCCACTATCACTTGCTTGCCTTTCCCTGACGGAGTCGCAGCGTGCAGCACTTCGGTCCGCCGCCGGCCTTACGCAGCTCGGACAGGTCGACACCGATGGTTTCGTAGCCCCGGTCGCGCAGCTTGGCGGCCAGGTCGGTGGCCTGCGCGGGCAGCACCACGTGCCGCCCGTCGCTGACCGCGTTCAGCCCCAGCACCTCGGCGTCGGCCATGGTGGCGTGCACCGCGTCCGGGAAGAGCCGGCGCAGCACCGCCCGGCTGCCCGGAGAGAACGCCTCGGGCAGGTACGCCACGGTCCGCTCGTCGAGCACTGTCAGCGCGGTGTCCAGGTGGTAGAAGCGCGGGTCGACCAGTTGCATGGTGATCGCCGGGTAGCCGAAGACCTCCTGCAACTGGGCGTGTGCGGCGTGTGCCGTGCGGAAGCCGGTGCCGGCGAGCAGGTGGTCACCGGCCAGCAGGACGTCGCCCTCGCCCTCGTTGACGTGCTTCGGGTCGTACATCTCGAAGCCGGCGGCCTCGAACCAGGCCCGGTACGCCGGCGCCTCGTCGGCGCGCTGCGGGTCACGGAACTGCACCGCCATCGCCTTGCCGTCGATCACGGTGCCGCCGTTGGCGGCGAAGACCATGTCGGGCAGGCCGGGCACCGGAGTGATCTCCTCGACGGTGTGGCCCAGGTCACGGTACGTCTGGCGCAGCTGCTCCCACTGCCGGACGGCCAGCGCCGCGTCGACCGGCGCGCTCGGGTCCATCCAGGGGTTGATGGCGTAGTCGACGGCGAAGTACGTCGGCCGGCACATCAACAGGCGCTGGCTGGTGGCGTCCATCGTCATTGTCCTGCTCCCAGGGGTCGGGCGCGCCCGGCCACCGTGGCCCACGGGCTGGCGCCGTGACTCAACGTTATGCGGCGTCAGCGGCAGGATCCACCACCGAGAGTTGCGCAGACCGAAGATTCGTTGCGTCTGGGCGGTTCCCGGATGTGATTCGTTGCGTCACGGCGGCGTCCGTCGGAAATCGCGCTTCCGGCCACCCGGCGACGGGCCGCTCGCCCATCCGGCGGCGTCGCTGCGCCGGGGAAGTCGTCGTCGTCCCTGTCGAGGGACTGTCAACCCCCGGACACACTTCAGGGGCGGCGAACCGCCGCCCCTGAAAGGGTGTCGCCCGGCCGGTGAACCACCGGACTGGTCGGGCTGCCGGCGAACCGCCGGCTGTTCGCCGGTGCATCACCGGCGAGCGGAACAGTGCCCGCTAGAAACGATCGACAAACTGTGAGTCAAGCCACTCGCGGAAGCGCTGCACCCAGTCGCCGTCGGTGGTCGGCCAGTCGAACTGGCCGGTCATCGCGAGCACCCCGATCACGACCGCGGCCAACCCGATCAGCACGCCGAAGAGCGCGTCGGTAGTGCCGGCGACGTGCCGACGGCGGGTGGCCATCAGGCCGAGCACCGCGAGCACCGCACCGAACGCGCCGAGGCCGATGCCGTACCCGGCCAGGGTGCCGGTCAGCACGAACATCGCGCCGGCGACCGAGACGATCAGGCCGAGCGTGGCGAGCAGGCTGGCCCGCGGCTTCGGGCCCCGCGTCACCGGCGGCTCGGGCGTGGTGACGCCCGGAGTCGGGTCGACGGGGCGGTCCGTGGTGGCCCGGTCGGTGGTGTCGGGCCGCCGGGTGACGCTGTCGCGCTCGGCGGTGCGTGCCGTGCTCGGGGTGACGGTGGGCCGGGCGTCGGTCTCCGCAGTCTCTGCGGTGCCGGTGCGGGCCTGGGAGGCGCCCGGGTGGGTCGTGCCGGACACGGGCTCGGGTGCGACGGGACGGGTGGCGCCGTTGGACGGTTCGGGCGCGACCGGGCGAGCGGTGCCGGCCCGGGGCTCGGGCTCCACCGGCCGCGCGGTGGCGGCGCGGGCAACCGCCGCCCGCTCGTTGGCCCGCCGCTCGGCCTCACTGGTCTGACCGTCGGTGGCGCCCGCGCTGCGGTACGTCGTCTGGTCGGCGTCGCGGTCGGTGACCACCGGCCGGCCGGCGTTGTCACCGGTCGGGCCGGTCCCGGTGACCGCGGTGTCGCGGCCGTCCACGCGGCCGTCGAGGTTCTCGTCCCGCGTCGGTGCCGGCTCGGACCGGCGGGACAGCGAAGGAATCCTGACCACTACACACCTCCTGATGAATGCGTGGTGGCCGACGGAAAGGGTGGCACCCACGCGGTATCGCACCTCAAATACCCACCTGGGCGTTTCCTGACACCAATCCTGGGTACGAGCGCCGAGCCCGGCTGATGCGGGCCCTGATCGGCGCGCGGCCCGGGCCGGGCGGGACTGGCTATCCTTGGCACCCGTGCCAGAGGGACACACGATCCACCGCCTGGCGGCCCGGCACGCCGAGCTGTTCGCCGGGGACAAGCTGCACGCCGCGAGCCCGCAGGGTCGTTTCGCCGAGGGTGCGGCCCGGCTCTCCGGGACCGTGCTGGACGGCACCGAGGCGTACGGCAAGCACCTGCTGCACCACTACGCCGGTGAGCTGACCCTGCACGTACACCTCGGGCTGTACGGCAAGTTCGCCGACGGGCCGGGGGAGCCGCCGGAGCCGGTCGGCCAGGTGCGGCTGCGGCTGGCCAGCGACCGGCACTGGCTCGACCTGCGTGGCCCCACGGCCTGCGAGCTGCTCACTCCGCCCGAGGTGGCGGCACTGCGGGACCGCCTCGGGCCGGATCCGTTACGCGGCGACGCCGACCCGGAGCGGGCGTACGCCCGGATCTCGCGCAGTGCCACACCTCTCGCCGCGCTGCTGCTGGACCAGTCGGTGGTGGCCGGCACCGGCTTGATCTTCGTGACCGAGGCGCTGTTCCGGGCCGGGCTGTCGCCTACGATGCCCGGCCGGCAGCTGACCGGAGCCGGTTGGGACGCGCTCTGGGCGGACCTGGTCGGGCTGATGCGGCTCGCCGTGGAGCACGGCCGCATCGACACGGTCCGCGATGCGCACCTGCCCGAGGCGATGGGCCGCCCGGCCCGGGTGGACCGGCACGGTGGCGAGGTGTACGTCTACCGCCGCCCCGGGGCGCCCTGCCACGTCTGCGGCACCGAGATCAGCCGTGGTGAGCTTGCCGGGCGCAACCTCTACTGGTGTCGTACCTGTCAGGTGGATTGAGCCGGTCGTCCTGACGCTGAGCGGCTTCAGTCGGCGTCGAGCAGCCAGCGGACCACCTCGATATTCTGCGCAAAGACAACGTCGTCGGCGACGCTCCAGGCCAGCGTGTGCCCGATCGTCCAACCCCGAGCCCGCTCCCGGTCCAGCCCCAGCTCGGCACAGAGCCGGTCCAGCCGGTGCCGGACGGCGGCCGGTGAGTGCCCCAACTCCTGGCCGCGCACCATCGGCACCACCGAGAACTCCCGTTCCCCGGTCAGCGGTTTCGGGTCGATCGCCAGCCACGGCCCCCGGTCGCCGGGGAGCGCGTCGGCGGCGAGCACGTTGCCGGCGTGCAGGTCCTGATTGACCAGCACCTGCTCACCCTGGCTCGACGCCAGGTCGCCGAGCAGGTCGAGCGCCGCGTCGAGCAGCCGCCGCTGGTACGGCCGGCCGGTCCGTTCCCAGGCCCGGGGCATCCGGTCGATCCAGCCGGCGGCCTCCTGCGCCAGCGGGGTGAACGGCGCGCCGGCCGGTCGCCAGAGCCGGGGGAGCAGCCCGATCACCGCGTCGAGCGCCCGGTCCGGCGGAAGGTCGTGCAGGGGAGTGCCGGGCTGGCAGCGTTCCAGCAGCAGGGCGCGCCGCCCGGGGTCGTGGGCGAGCAGGCGGATCGCCGCGTCACCGTCCCAGTGGGCCAACGCGTCGGCCTCGTGCCGGCTCTCCTCGTCGGGGTACTGGAGCTTCAGCACCGCCGCCGTGCCGTCGGGCAGCTGAGCGGGGAGCGCCAGCGAGGCGTACGCGTACCGGAAGGGTGGGTCGAGTCGCAGCGACCACTGCTGCGCGCACTCCGCCAGCCACGTCGGGAGGGTGGCCAGCCAGGCGCGACCGGCGGGTGATCCGCGTACCCAGTCAAGTCCCTCGGGCAGATCCATCTGGTCCTCCTGGGCTGTCACGGCGTTCCTGTGCCGGTCCACAGTGGCTAGCGTGGACGGGTGCAGATTGGCGAGGAGGATCGATGACCCCCGACGACGAGAAGTTTCTCCGCCAGGCCGTGGAGATCGCCAGGCGGGCTGGGGCGTCCGGCGAACGGCCGTTCGGCTCGCTGCTTGTCGACGCGGCCGGCGTGGTCCTGGTCGAGGACCACAACACGGTGGTCTCCGACGCGGACATCAGCGCGCATCCGGAGTTGAAGCTGGCCGTCTGGGCGGCCCGGGAGCTTCCGCCCGAGGTGGCTGCCGGCACCACCATGTTCACCAGTTGCCAGCCCTGCGGGATGTGTGCGACAGCGATCGAGCGGTCTGGCCTCGGCCGGGTGGTGTACGCGCTGTCCAGCGAGCAGTTCGAGGAGGTCAAGCCGCCCACCCCGGCGCTGCCCCCGGTCCGGTACGAGGGGCCGGCGCTGTTCGAGGAGGCACGTCGGCCGATCGACGACTACTACTGACCGAAGCTGTCCCGCTGTGGTGTGACGCAGCCGGAATTGACAGTCGGCCGGCTGCCGGAGCAGGGTTGACCGGTGACAACGATGTCAACGGACAAAAGGGAAGGGATTGTGTGCATGATCCTCTCCCTACCGCACCCGGTTCGCGGTGTCCCCTTGACGGTTTCCCGGCGCGGACCCGGTCTGTCCGCCGATCCTGGCCGTATGTCCCTTTCCTACCCAACGGTGACCAGCTGAGATGACCGACGTGCCCCGATCCGACGCCGCAACGACCCCCGCTCCGGCGGGGTCGACAGACCTGCCCGATCTGGACGACTTCCTCGCCGACCAGACCCGGACCTTGCTCGACACCGCCCGCCGCTCGGTACGGGCCGAGGGCGGCTTCTGGTGGTTGACCGACGACCGCACCCCGGATCGGGGCGAACCGATCCACACCTGGATCACCTGCCGGATGACCCACGTGGCAGCCCTCGCCCATCGCAACGGCGACCCGGACGCCGCCGCCCTGGTCGACCACGGGGTCGCCGCGCTCAGCACGCTGCTGCGCGACGACCGGTACGGCGGCTGGTTCAGCGCGGTGGACCAGCAGGGCGCACCCGTCAACGACCGCAAGGCCGGCTACGACCACGCGTTCGTGCTGCTCGCCGCCTCCAGCGCGGCGCGCGCCGGACGGCCCGGCGCGGACCGCTTGCTCGCGGACGTGCTGGCCGTCGTGCGGGACCGGTTCTGGGACGAGGACGCCGGGGCGGTCCGCGAGTCGTGGAACCGCGACTGGACGGTCACCGAGGACTACCGGGGCGCCAACAGCAGCATGCACATGGTCGAGGCGTTCCTCGGCGCTACCGCCGCCACCGGCGACGCGAGCTGGGCCGACCGGGCCCTGCGGATCGCCACCCACCTCGTGCACGGTGAGGCGGCCCGGCACGACTGGCGGCTGCCCGAACACTTCACCACCGACTGGTCGCCGCTGCCCGACTACAACCGGGACCAGCCCGCCGACCCGTTCCGGCCGTACGGCTCCACCATCGGGCACTGGCTGGAGTGGGCCCGGCTGCTGCTGGAGCTGGAGGCGGTGCTGCCGCAGCCACCCCGCTGGCTGCTCGCCGACGCCCGCGCCCTGTTCGCCGCCGCCGTGCGTCGCGGCTGGGCCGCCGACGGCGCGGACGGCTTCGTCTACACGATCGACTGGGACGACCGGCCGGTGGTGCGCTCCCGGATGCACTGGGTGCTCGCCGAGGCCGTCGGTGCGGCGATCACCCTGCACCGGCGCACCGGGGACGCGGTCTACCTCGACTGGTACCGGGCCTTCTGGGCGTACGCCCGCCGCAGTCTCATCGACCAGACCGGATGGCGGCACGAGTTGGACGCGCAGAACCGGCCCGCCGGCACGGTCTGGCACGGCCGACCGGACGTCTACCACGCCTACCAGGCGGTACTGCTGTCCCGCGCGGCCGACGGGCTCGGTGGCCCCGGCCCGCTCGCACCGGGGGAGGTGACCGCGTGATCGTCGTCGCGGGTGAGGCACTGATCGACCTGGTCGTCACCGCCGAGGGTCAGCGGGCGGTGCCGGGTGGCTCCCCGGCGAACGTCGCTGTCACACTGGCCCGGCTCGACCAGCCGGTACGACTGCTGGCCCGGCTCGCCGACGACGAGTACGGTCGGCAGCTCGTCGAGCACCTGAGCGCCAACCGGGTGGACCTGGGGTGGGCGGTGCACGCCGAGGAGCCCACGTCGGTGGCGGTGGCCACGCTGAACGCCGCCGGGCAGGCCAGCTACGAATTCCGGCTGGCCGGTGCGGCGGACTGGCAGTGGACGCCGCGCGAGCTGCCCGAACTGGCCGGAACACCGGCGGTCGCGTTGCACACCGGATCCCTCGCGCTCGCGCTGGCCCCCGGTGCGGAAGTGCTGGAGGGCCTGCTCGCCCGGGAACGCCAGCGGGACGGGCTCACCGTCTCCATCGACCTCAACCTGCGGCCGAGCATCGTCACGGACCGGGCGGCGGAGCAGGAGCGGGTACGCCGGCAGATCCGCCTCGCGCACCTGGTCAAGGCCAGCGACGAGGATCTGGCCTGGCTCTACCCGGACCGGTCGCTGGCCGACGTGATGACCGAGTGGCGGGCGGCCGGGGTGTCCTGCGCCGTGGTGACCCGGGGCGGCGAGGGTGCCTGGCTGCTCGCGCCCGACGGCTCGCTGCACGAGGAGCCGGCGGTGCGGACCACTGTTGTCGACACCGTCGGTGCCGGCGACTCGTTCACCGGTGGCCTGCTGGCCGCGCTGGCCGACCTCGACGCGCTCGGTGACCGGCCAGCCGACCGGCTCGCCGCGGTGACCGGGCCGCAGTGGGGTGTGGTCCTCCGGCGGGCCGCCACGGTGGCCGCGTTGACCTGCGCCCGCCGCGGCGCCAACCCGCCCACCCGCGCCGAGGTCGAAGCCCTCCTCACCACCAACCCCGCCTGACCCTGCCCGCGCCGCCCCTCCCCACCTCCGCGATCTTGCGCTTTCTGTCCCGGCAGAGCGGGCGATATGCCGACAAAGCGACAACAGAAACCGCAAGATCGCGCGTGCGGTGGGGTGGGGTGGGGTGCGGTGTGGGTGCGGGGCCGGGGGAGGGAGGGGTTAGGGGAGGCCGCGCTTCAGCAGGGTGGTGGGGAGGACCGTTGTGGAGGGCGGGGTGTCGTCGCCGGCTATCCGTTGGAACAGTCGCTCGGTGGCGACCCTCGCCAGCTCCCGGGTGTCGTACGCGACGACGGTCAGCGGCCGGGGCATCAGGTGGGCCAGTTCGAAGTCGTCGAAGCCGACCAGCGCGGCGTCACTGCCCCGCCGGTGCAACTCCTGGAGCGCACCGACGGTGAGCCGGTTGTTGGCGCAGAAGAACGCGGTGGGCGGCTCCGGGAGGTCGAGGAGCGCGGCGACCGCCCGCCCGGCCTCCTCGGGAGCGATGAGCCGTTCGCGGACCAGCGAATCGTCCGGCTCGACTCCGGCGGCGTCCAGCGCCGCCCGGGCCCCGGTCAGCCGCTCACGCATGGTGGGCACACTCGGCGCGCCGAGCAGCAGCCCGACCCGCCGGTGCCCCTCGTCGAGCAGCGCGTTGACCCCGGCCTGACTGCCGCCCCGGTTGTCCAACAGCACGGCGTCGGCTTGCAGCCCCTGCGGCGGCCGGTCCAGGAACACCACCGGCATGCCCAGCTCGACCTCACGCCGCAGGAACGAGTGGTCGAGGCCCGCCGGCACCACCAGCAGACCGTCGACCCGGCGTTGGGTGAAGTCCTGGAGCAGGGCGCGTTCCCGCTCCGGGTCCTCCTCGGAGGACGCGGTGATCAGCATGGTGCCGTGGGCGGCGGCGATCTCGGCGGCGACGCTGGCGATGGTCGCGTAGAACGGGTTGGCGATTTCCTCGATCAGCAGCCCGACGGTGGCGTTGAGCTGCCGGGAGCGCAGGTTACGAGCGATGTCGTTGCGCCGGAAGCCCAGCTCGGCGATGGCGGCCAGCACCCGGCCGACCAACTCCTGCCCCACCGGCTCGTCGTTGACGACCCGGGAGACCGTCTTCAGGCTGACGTCGGCCCGCCGGGCCACGTCGACCATGGTGGGGCGCCGACGCGTCGTCGGCCGGGTCGGGGTCTGGGTCACGGGGTGGTCCTCCACGGCGGGCGCGGGTCAACGGTCGAGCGCGGCGAGCGCGTCGACCGCTTTTCGGGCGGCGATGAGCACCGGATCCCACACCGGCGCGTACGGCGGAGCGTAGCCCAGGTCCAGCTGCGTCATATCGTCCACCGTCATGCCGTTCCACAGCGCCACGGCCAGCGTGTCGATCCGTTTGGCCGCCTCGGACCAACCGACGATCTGCGCGCCGAGCAACCGGCCGCTGGGACGCTCGGCGATCAGCTTGACCGTCATCGGCCGCGAACCGGGGTAGTAGCCGGCCCGATTGGTCGACTCGGCGATCACCGAGACGAACTCGAAGCCGGCAGCCTTGGCGTCGCGTTCGCGCAGACCCGTCCGACCGACCTCCAGGTCGCAGACCTTGGTCACCGCCGTGCCGATCACGCCCGTGAAGGTGGCGTACTCGCCGCCGATGTTGATCCCGGCGACCCGGCCCTGCTTGTTGGCGTGCGTGCCGAGCGGCACGTGCACCGGCAGCCCGCTGACCCGGTGCAGGGTCTCCACGCAGTCGCCGGCCGCCCAGATCCCGGGGAGCCCGGGCACCCGCATCCGACGGTCGACCCGGATCGCTCCGGTCGGCCCGAGAGGCAGCCCGGCCGCCTCGGCGAGCGCGGTGTTGGGGCGTACACCGAGACCCAGGACGACGACGTCGGCCGGGATCGACCCCTCTTCGGTGACCACGGCGGACACCCGGCCGTTGTGCTCCTCCAGGCCGGTCACCGGCAGGCTGCCCCGGATCGTGATGCCGAGGCCGCGCATCGCGTCGGCGACCAGCTCGCCCATGTCGCTGTCCACCGTCGACATGGGCTGCTCGCCCGCCTCCACCAGGGTCACCGAGAGGCCGCGTTGGATCATGGCCTCGGCGATCTCGACGCCGATGTATCCGCCGCCGATCACCACCGCCCGGCGCGGCTGAGGGTCGGCGTCGAGCCAGTCGCGCAGCGCCGCCCCGTCGTCGAGGGTCTGCATGCCGAACACCCCGTGCGCGTCGGTGACCGCCCACGGTGGCTTCACCGGCACCGCGCCGGTGGCGTACATCAGGTCGTCGAAGCGTTCACGGACCTCGCCGCCGTCCTCCAGGTTCTGGGCCACCACCTCGCGGCGCTCCAGGTCGATGGTCGTGACCTCGTGGCGCATGCGGACGTCCATCGCGTGCTCCCGGCGGAAGACCTCCGGATCGCGGGCGATCAGCGCCTCGGGGTCGGGCACCAGCCCGCTGATCCAGTACGGGATTCCGCACGCCGAGTAGGAGGTGAAGTGGCCGCGCTCGAAGACCACGATCTCCAGGTCGTCGCGACCACGGCGGCGTCGGGCCTGGGACGCCGCCGACATTCCGGCGGCGTCCCCGCCGATGACGATCAGCCGTTGGGCCACGAGTTCATCCTGTCACGCGACGATCAGCCGCGGGTCTGCCGCGCGACGTCCTGCACCACGTCGGTGAGTTGGCCGGTGCGCTCGAACACGGCGCGCTGCCGTGCCGCGCCGCTGCCGTGCCGGCGCAGCCCAGCCAGCAGGTCGGTCACCTCGGCCCAGTCGCCGTGCTCCTCCAGCGCCGGCCGCATCCGCTCGACGAACCGGTCCAGCAGCTCCCAGGCCGGGGCCAGCTCGCCCGTGGTGACGTCGACGCCCTCACCCTCGAGGCCGTCGTGGGCGGCCCGCCAGTGCGCGCCGACCAGCAGGTGGTGGTCGGTCCGCAACGCCGGGCGGCCGGCCTCGACATCCGCCATCGCGGTGGCCACCAGCGCCCGGACCAGGGCGGCGACCAGCACCGCGTCGTCCACCGACGGGCAGACGTCGCCGATGCGCAGCTCCACCGTCGGGTACTTCGCCGACAGCCGGGCGTACCAGTAGAGCATCCCCTCGTCCAGCATCACCCCGGTGGAGATCAACTGGCGGATCAGCCGCTGGTAGTGCTCATGCGACTCCAGGAACGGCGTCGGCGCCACCGACGGCCAGCGCTCCCACTCCACCGAGCGCCAACTGGCGTAGCCGGTGTCCTCGCCCCGGGCGAACGGCGAGTTGGTGGTCACCGCCTGCAGCATCGGCAGCCACGGCCGGACGTGGTTGAGCACCTGCACGCCGGTGTCCGGGTCGGGCACCCCCACGTGCACGTGCATCCCGTTGTTGCCGGGGCCGGGAACGAGCAGCCGGAACCGCTCGATCATCCGGTCGAAGCGGGGCTTGTCCACCACCGGTGGCACCGGGCCGTCCACCGGGCCGGTGCCGATGGCGAGCAGGCGTACGCCGGCCCGTTCGGCGGCGTCGGAGAGCGCCCGACGCAGGACGCCCAGGGAGTGCCGGATCGACGAGAGCTCCAGACCGGGCGGGCTGCCGATCTCGATCTGACTGGTCTGGAACTCCCGCTCCACCTGCCCGCGGAGTTCGGCCGGAACCTGCTCCATGACCAGGTCCACGGCCGGAACCGCAGCCCCGGTGTGCGGGTCGACGAGCAGGAACTCCTCCTCGACACCCACGGTGAGCAATCCGGTCGCCGCAGCCATGTCGCTGGGCACCTCGGCCACCTGACCGGTCATCGACATCACCCGTCCGTTTCCACCGTTCGCGGTCCGTCCGCGTCGGTCCGCCGTTGGTTACCCAACGTGGCGATGCCGGGAAACGTGGCGGCGACACGTCGTACTGGGGTCGGGCCGCCGGATTCGGCTGGGCGACGTGACAGCGGGTCCTATGCTGAGCCCGTGCCGGTGCTGCTGGGCTTTGTCGGGGTCGCGTGGATGTCCGCGTTCGCCCAGCTCACCCTGCTCGCGGGCCGCCCGGCCGACCTGCTCGCGGGTGCCGCATTGACCGCCCTGGTGCTGCTCGCGGTGGTGCTGGCGGCCCGGGTGCGGGACCGGGCGGGCGCGTCCGGTGCCGGGCCACGGTGGGCTGGTCTGCGGGCCCGCTCCCGAAGTCGCCGAATGCCCCGCCAGATCGACCCGGATGCCGCCGGTCGCCCTCGTCCCCGTGCTCCGGGGCACCCCTCGGCCGCGTAGCGCCCCGCCGCCGCGCGGCCGATCCCGCCGTCACCGGCCCCCTCGCTGAGCGGACGCCGCCCGGGGGAGGGCCTCACCGGAATCGGACCGAGGGGTTTCCCATGCTTGCCTTCGCACCACTGCACGACGTTGTCGGCGCTGCCGGCAGCGCGCTGTCCTGGCTCACCGAGCTGCTAGAACCGTTGGCCGGCGGCGCGGCGACCGCCGCCGCCATCGTGCTCTTCACCATCGCCGTCCGGCTGCTGATCTCGCCGCTGACCGTCGCGCAGGTCCGCGGCGAGCGGCGTCGCGCGGCGCTCGCCCCGCAGGTGCGCGACCTTCAGCAGCGGTACGCCGACGACCCGGCGACGCTTCAGCGCGAGGTGTTCACGTTGTACCGCGAGGCCGGCGCGAACCCGATCGCCGGCTGCCTGCCGTTGCTCCTCCAGGCGCCGTTCCTGCTGGTGTTGTACCGGTTGTTCAGCACCAGCGAGGGTGGCACCGGGTTGCTGGACGAGCGGTTGGCCGGGGTGCGGCTGGGTCACCATCTCAGCGACGGGCTGACCGGGGCGGCCGGGCCGCTGTTCGGCGTACTGCTCGTGGTGTTGCTGGCGGTGGCCTGGTGGTCGTCGCGGCGGGCCCGCCGGGCGTCGGCGGCGGTGGGCACGGTGGCCGGTACGCCGACCGAGGGGCCGGGTGCGGCCACGCTCGGCCGGTTGCTGCCCCTGCTGCCGTTCACGACGGTGCTGGTGGCGCTGGTGCTGCCGCTCGCCGCGGTGATCTACCTGGTGACCACCAGCGTCTGGTCGGCCATCGAGCAGGCGGTGCTCCGCCGCCCGCAGGCAACTCCGACTGCCGACATAGATCGACGTTGACAACTGTGTGGACGGGACGTACAACTCTGAGAGAGCGCTCTCTCGATCCGTCCCCCGCAGAGAGGCACGTCCATGCCACCTCCCTCAGCGGCCCCCGCCGCCCCACTCGTCCGACGTCGGCTGCGGCTGGCCTCCGTCCTGCTCGTCGCCACCACCACCGTCCTGGCCGCCGCCACCGTCACCGCGCAGGCGGCCGTGCCGTCACCCCCGGCCGGCTGGAGCACGGTCTGGAGCGACGACTTCACCGGCGCGGCCGGCAGCCTGCCGTCGTCCGCCAACTGGATCATCGACACCGGTCACAGCTATCCCGGTGGCCCGGGCAACTGGGGCACTGGCGAGATCCAGAACTACACCGCCAGCACCGCCAACGTCAGCCACGACGGTGGCGGCAACCTGCGGATCACGCCGCTGCGCGACAGCGGTGGCGGCTGGACCTCCGCCCGGATCGAGACCGTGCGCAGCGACTTCAAGGCCCCGGCCGGCGGCGTGCTGGCCATCGAGGGCCGAATCCAGATGCCGAACGTCACCGGTGCCGCAGCTGCGGGCTACTGGCCGGCGTTCTGGGCGCTCGGCGCGCCCTACCGGGGCAACTACCAGAACTGGCCGGGCATCGGTGAGTTCGACGTGATGGAGAACGTCAACGGCATCAACTCGGTCTGGGGCGTGCTGCACTGCGGCGTCGCACCGGGCGGGCCGTGCAACGAGTCCAACGGCCTCGGCGCGTCCCGGGCCTGCCCGGGCGCGAGCTGCCAGTCCGCGTTCCACACCTATCGGTTCGAGTGGGACGCCTCGATCAGCCCGCAACAACTGCGCTGGTACGTCGACGGGCAGCTCTACCACACCGTCACGTCCAGCCAGGTCGGTGCGTCCGCCTGGTCGCAGATGACCTCGCACGCGGGCTACTTCCTGCTGCTCAACGTCGCGATGGGTGGGGCCTTCCCGAACGGCGTGGCCGGCAGCGGCACGCCGACCCCTGCCACCGTCCCAGGGCGGCCGATGCTCGTCGACTACGTGGCGGTGTACCAGCGCGGCGGCGGCAGCACCCCGCCGCCCACCACGCCGCCACCCGGCGGCACGAGGGACGCGTACGCGCAGATCCAGGCCGAGTCGTTCAATGCGCAGAACGGCGTGATCGTGGAGGCGTGCTCCGAAGGCGGGCAGAACATCGGGGCGCTGCGTAACGGGGACTGGGTTCGCTACGACAACGTCGAGTTCGGCTCCACCTCGGCGCGGGACTTCGTGGCGCGGGTGGCCTCCGGCGCGGGCAGCGGGGTGAGTGGCCTGGTGGAGGTACGGCTGGACAGCCCGACTGCCACGCCGATCGGCAGCTTCGCGATCGGCAACACCGGCGGCTGGCAGAGCTGGCGCTCGGTGCCCGGCAACGTGGGAGCAGTGACCGGTCGGCACTCCGTGTACCTGACCTTCACCAGTGGCCAGCCGAACGACTTCGTCAACGTCAACTGGTTCACCTTCCGCCGCTGACCGGGGTGTCCCGGGCCGCCCGTCGCGATGGTCACGCGACGGGCGGCCCGCGCATCCGTGTCGACCCCTGGACAGAAACAGTTAACTGTCTTAATAATTAGCGCCAACGTTGACGTCCATAAATGCCCGCCCCGGGCCCGGAGGGTCGCATGAAACGCTCCAGAACCCTTGTCCTGTCCCTCGTCGCCACCCTGGTGGCGGCACTCAGTGCAGCCTGGGTGGCGCTGCCCGCGTACGCCGCCGGAGTCACCGCCAGCTTCGTCAAGACCGCCGACTGGGGCTCCGGTTGGGAGGGGAAGTACACCATCACCAACGGCGGCGGCTCGACCATCAACGGCTGGAGCCTCACCTTCGACCTGCCGTCCGGCACCACACTCGGCAGCTACTGGGACGCGTTGCTCACCTCCGCGGGCCAGCGGCACACCTTCACCAACCGGTCCTGGAACGGCGTCATCGCCCCGGGTGCCTCGGTCTCCTTCGGTTTCCTGGCCGGCGGCTCCGGCTCGCCGAGCGGCTGCCAGCTCAACGGCGCGGCCTGCGGCGGCGGCACCCCGCCCACCACGCCGCCGCCCACCCCCCCACCGCCCACCACCCCACCGCCCACCACGCCGCCGCCGACCACCCCGCCGCCGACCGACCCGCCCACCGGTGACCTGCCCAAGCACCTGCTCACCGGCTACTGGCACAACTTCGACAACCCGGCCGTCGAGCTGCGGCTGCGCGACGTGCCCGCCGAGTACGACCTGGTGGCCGTCGCCTTCGCCGAGGCCACGTCGACACCCGGCGCGCTCACCTTCGGCATCGACCCCGGGCTCGCCGCGTCGCTCGGCGGCTACACCGACGCGGACTTCACCAACGACGTCCGCACCCTGCACAGCCGGGGCAAGCGGGTGATCCTCTCGGTCGGCGGTGAGACCGGCCGGGTCACCGTGAACGACGCCGCGTCAGCCACCGTGTTCGCCGACACGGCCGCCGCGCTGATCGCCCGGTACGGCTTCGACGGGATCGACATCGACCTGGAGAACGGCCTCAACCCGACGTACATGGCGCAGGCGCTGCGCGCGTTGCGAGCCAAGGTCGGGTCGAGCTTGATCATCGCGATGGCCCCGCAGACGATCGACATGCAGAACCCGGCCGGCGGCTACTTCAAGCTGGCGCTCGACATCAAGGACATCCTCACCGTCGTCAACACCCAGTTCTACAACTCCGGGGCGATGCTCGGCTGCGACCAGAACGCCGCGTACGGCCAGGGCACCGTGAACTTCATCGTCGCGTTGGCCTGCATCCAGTTGGAGGCCGGGCTCCGCCCCGACCAGGTCGGCCTCGGCCTGCCCGCCGGAGCGGGTGCGGCCGGTGGCGGCATCGTCGCGCCCAGCGTCGTCAACGCCGCCCTGGACTGCCTGGCCCGGGGCACCAACTGCGGCAGCTTCCGCCCGCCGCGCACGTACCCCGGCATCCGGGGCGCGATGACCTGGTCGGTGAACTGGGACGTCAGCAACGGCAACGGCTTCGCCAACACGGTGGGCCCACACCTGGACACTCTGCCCTGACAGCCCAGGCTGACGCTTGTTCACAAGTCAGCGGTAACCGGTAGCTCGGATCAGCGGCCGGCGGTCACCGACCGCCGGTCGCCGCGCTCCCGACGCTTGCGGACCTTACGGATCACCCAACTGACCACCATGACGACGAAGACGGCGCCGATCGCGTAGTTGAACCAGTCGCTGTAGCGCGCGACGTCCTGCCAACGGCTCCCGAGCGCGTAACCGGCGCCCACGATGAGACCGTTCCACACCCCGCTGCCGATGGTGGTGAGCAGGATGAATTCGCCCAGCGGCATCCGGTTGGCCCCGGCCGGCACGGAGACCAGGCTGCGGACCACCGGCACCACCCGGCCGATCAGCACCGCCCACCGACCGTGCCGCTCGAACCACCTGTCGGCCCGCTCCAGGTCGTCGCTGTCCACCAACGGGATGCGGTCCAACCAGCGCTTGAGTCGATCCTCGCCGAGCGCCGCGCCCAGCCAGTAGAGCACCAACGCGCCGACCAGCGAGCCGACCGTCGCGGCCAGCACCACCACCACGACGTTGAACTGACCCTCGTGCGCCAGGAAACCGGCGAGCGCCAGCACGACCTCGCTGGGGATCGGCGGGACGATGCTCTCCAACGCCACCAGCAGCGCCACGCCGACCGGGCCCATCGCCTCGATCACCGAAGCCACCCAGCCGGTCAACCCGGTGAACTCGGACGGGTCGCCAGCCTGGGCGTACGCCATTGTCGTCCTTCCGCGTCGGTGCTCGGGATCGTACGGTCATACCCACCGGAGCGGTCGTTACACCTCGGGGTGCAGGGCGGTGTCCGCCGGCCCCTGCCGCCAGCCGGTGAACACCACTGTCAGCCCGGCGCGCGACGGGGCGCAGCAGAAGGGCCCGGCCACCGCGTCCGCCGCCGGATCCAGCGGGACGAGCCGGACCAGTCGCCACGGCTCGTCGTCGACCCGGGCGCGGACGGTCAGCGCGTCGCCGGCCCGGCTGACCCGGACGGTCACCTCCCGACCCGCCCACTCCGGCACCGGCCCCACCGACCAGTCGGAGAACTCCCTGGTCACCACCGCGCCGAGCTGCACCTCCCCGTCGCTGATCTCGACGCCGGCCTTGGTCCAGGTGCGCTCGTCAACGCGGACGAACGCACCGGCCTGGTCGAACTGCGCCGAGAAGTCGAGCCGGAAGCTCACCTCCATGGCGGTGTCCACCGGCAGCGGTGCCAGCAGGGCCGGTCCGTTGTCGTGGACGAAGCCGTAGCTGGTCCTGCGCCAGAAGTCGCTGTCCGCCGCCGGCTCGACGAGCAGCTCACCGGCCGGGCCCTCCTCGACGCGTACCGGCGGGTGCAGCCAGGCACCCCGGGACCAGTCCAACGGTTCGCTCGGCGGTACCAGGTCGTTTCCCATGACAGGCACGATAACCAAGGGTTTGCCGCGGTGATCGATCGGAGATGTTTCTCCGGCATGGGTGACCGTTGGTATTCCGAAGCCGTCGTCTACTGCCTCGACATCGACACGTACGCCGACTCGGACGGCGACGGGGTCGGTGACATCCGTGGGTTGATCGGGAGGCTGGATTACCTGGCCCGGCTCGGGGTCACCTGCCTGTGGTTGCACCCGATCCACCCGTCACCGAACCGCGACGACGGCTACGACGTCACCGACTTCTACAACGTGGACCCGCGCTTCGGCACCCTCGGCGACTTCGCCGAGCTGCTGCACCAGGCGCAGAACCGGGGCATCCGGGTGATCATCGATCTGGTAGTCAACCACACCTCCGACGAGCACCCGTGGTTCCAGTCCGCCCGCTCGTCGCCGGACTCGCCGTACCGGGACTGGTTCGTCTGGTCCGACACCGAACCGGACGACCGGCACCAGGGCATGGTCTTCCCCGGCGAGCAGAAGGAGACCTGGAGCTACGACCGCACCGCCAAGGCGTGGTTCTACCACCGGTTCTACAAGTTCCAGCCCGACCTCAACTTCGCCAACCCGCAGGTCCGGGCCGAGGTCAAGAAGATCATGTCGTTCTGGCTCCAGCTCGGTGTCTCCGGCTTCCGAATGGACGCGGTGCCGTTCATCATCGAGCTGACCGAGCCCGGCAACGCGAACTCACCGAAGGACTTCGAGTTCCTCACCGAGCTGCGCCAGCACGTCCAGTGGCGTCGCGGTGACGCCGTCCTGCTGGCCGAGGCGAACGTCGAGCCGGACCAGCTACCGACGTTCTTCGGCGACGCCAGCGGCTCCGGCAACCGGATCCACATGCTCTTCGACTTCATGCTCAACGGCCGACTCATGCTCGCCCTCGCCCGGCAGGACCCGGAGTCGCTGATCGAGGCGTTGCGCGACACCCCGAAGTTGCCGGTCGGCGGGCAGTGGGCCACCTTCCTGCGTAACCACGACGAGATCGACCTGTCCCGGCTCACCACCGAACAACGCAACCAGGTGTACGCGCAGTTCGGCCCGGACGAGAACATGCGCATCTACGACCGGGGCATCCGTCGCCGGTTCGCCCCGATGCTCGGTAACGACCGGCGGCGCATCGAGCTGGCGTACGCCCTGCAGTTCTCGATGCGCGGCACGCCGGTGCTGCGCTACGGCGAGGAGATCGGGATGGGCGAGGACCTGTCGCTGCCCGGTCGGGAGGCGATCCGTACCCCGATGCAGTGGTCGTTCCAGCCGAATGCCGGCTTCTCCACGGCGGACCCGGAGAAGCTGGTCCGTCCGGTGATCGACAAGGGTGAGTTCGGCTACCAGAACGTCAACGTCACCGCCCAGCGGGGCGACCCGAAGTCGCTGCTCGGCTGGTTCGAGCGCATGATCCGTACGCTGCGGGAGGCTCCGGAGATCGGCTCCGGCTCGACGACCCACATCGACGTGGCGATGCCGCCCGGAGTGCTCGCGCACCGGGCCGACGGGTCGACGGGCACGATGGTCTTCGTGCACAACCTGGGCACCGACGACGTGGAGGTCGACCTCAGCAGTCTCGAGCCGGAGGCGGACCAGCCGACCGACGTGCTCGCCGACCGTGGCTACGGCGAGCTGGGCAAGCTCGGCGCGGTGAAGGTCTCCGGCCACGGATACCGGTGGATCCGGCTCTGCCGGGGCCGGGGCTTCTGAGGCACGGCGATCCGGTGTGTCGTGGATCCGGCCATGGTCGTCACCGATAACTAGCAGTGGAAGGTTAAGCTCCTTCGATCGACCCCACGTTACCGGGAGGTAATCATGTCGGAGGAGCCCCGCGTCGCCATCGTCACCGGAGCCGCACGCGGCATCGGCGCGGCCACCGCCCGGCGGCTGGCCGCCGACGGAATGGCCGTCGCCGTGGTCGACATCGAGGAGGCCGCCACCAAGGAGACGGTGGACGCCATCGCCGCCGCCGGCGGCCGGGCGCTCGGGGTGGGCGCCGACGTCTCCGACCGCGACCAGGTCGAGGCGGCGGTGGCCCGGATCGCCGCCGAGCTGGGCGCGCCCACCGTGCTGGTCAACAACGCCGGAGTGCTGCGCGACAACCTGCTGTTCAAGATGACCAACGCCGACTGGGACACGGTGATGGGAGTGCACCTGCGCGGCGCGTTCCTGTTCAGCCAGGCCGCCCAGAAGCACATGGTGGACCGCAGGTGGGGGCGGATCGTCAACCTCTCCAGCACCTCCGCGCTGGGCAACCGGGGCCAGGCGAACTACGCCGCCGCCAAGGCGGGTCTGCAGGGCTTCACCAAGACGCTCGCCATCGAACTGGGTCCGTTCGGGGTGACAGTGAACGCGGTAGCACCCGGTTTCATCGTCACCGACATGACCGCCGCCACCGCCGCCCGGATGAAGGTCGACTTCGACGACTTCCAGAAGCACGCCGCCGCCGAGATCCCGGTCCGTCGCCCGGGTCGGCCGGAGGACGTCGCGCACACCATCTCGTTCCTGGCGAGCGAGGGTGCCGGCTTCGTCTCCGGTCAGGTCATCTACGTCGCGGGCGGCCCCCGGGACTGACCCGCGCTGCCGACGAGGGCGCTCCGCTCGGCGGGACGCCCTCGTCGCCGGGTCAGGCCGGCGCGCGGCGGGTGCGCCAGAGCCAGAGCAGGCCGAGCACCGGCAGCACCAGCGGGATGTAGCCGTACCCGCTGCCGAACCCCGACCAGACCGTCTCGTCCGGGAACAGCTCCCTGTCGACCAGGCTCAGAATGCCGACCGCGACCACCCCGACCAGTTCCACGGAGCAGCATGCCAGCGCGACCCGCCGGCCGGCGTGCCCGGCGCGGGCCAATCCCATCGCCGCCACGATGTAGATGAGCGCGGCCACCCCGGAGAGCAGGTACGCCACCGGGGCCTCGTCGAACTTGGTGGCGATCTGCAGGCCGGCCCGACTCGTCGCCGCGATCGCGAAGAGCAGGTAGACCGCGATCAACAGCCGACCCGGGCCGGAGTTCGTACGCCGGGGGGCCTGCTCCGTCTCAACCACCGAGCACCTCCCAGGTCTGCTGCAACCGGACCACCACCACCGGGGCCACCAGGCAGACCGCACACACGATCGCCGAGCCCCAGCGGGTCGGTTCCATCCGGGCCAGCACCCAGGCCAGTGGCGGCAGGCACACCAGCGTGACCAGGTAGCCGAAGAAGGCGCCGGGCTCGCCGGGCCGCTCCCCGCCACCGACCGCGACGAGCGCCAGCACTGTCAACACCAGCAACGCCACTTCGAGTACGGCCAGACCGACGAACTGCACCCGGTCCGGCGGCCGGTGGCGTACCGCCGCCACCAGCGCCCACACCGCGACGAGCAGCGACAGCACGATCGGTACGGTCGCGACGAGCCCGTCCACCGGCGAATTCACCGGATCCACCCGGTCGTTGCCTCGGTCACCGGCACAGCCTACTAACCGTCGTAGTAAGCGGGTGCTCTGCCTCTCCGCGTGTGACGAGGGCCCGTCGAGGCGTCTTCCCGGTTCGTGTTCCCCCGCCTTCCGGTGGGCGTCAGTCGCCGGCCGGCAGCCAGTAGACGGAGACGGCGACGAGCGGGTCCGGTCCGTCGTTGCGAATCTGGTGCGGCACCCTGCTCTCGAACGCCGTGACGTCCCCGGCCCGCAGCACCGCCGTCTGGTCGGCGAACGTCAACGTCCCGGTTCCGGACACGATGATCCACACCTCGCGGGACCGATGGACATCGAGGTCGTTGGACGTGTTCGGGGCCACCGACCAGCGCGCGACCTCGAACGGCGCGGGCGCCGTCGACGGGAACGGCAGCAGCGCGCGGTGCACGGGGCCGCCCTCGGCGAAGTCGTACCAGTGGGCAAACGTCACGGCGCCGCTGGTCGCCGCTGGATTCGTCGTTGGCATGTCGTCGACACTGCCGCGCCACCCCCCGGGGTGTCTGGCGGCAATCGGACCTGACGTCGGCGAGAGCGCGCGGACGGTGTCGTCCGGGAGCGCACGGGCGGGGGCGTCCGGGATCGCGCGGACGGTGCCGTCAGGCCACCGGCGTTGTCGGTGCACCGGCGTCTGCCGTCAGCCGGCGGTTGGCGCGACGGCGTCCCCGAAACGAAGGTGGGCTGCTTCGATTGGTCGAACCCGCCGCCGGCATGGCCGCCGGGGCGACTAGCGTGGATCACGTCCGTGGCGTTGCCGCGGTGCGGGGAAACAGCGGAGGTACACGTGCGGTTCGGTTTGTTCGGCACCGGTCACTGGGCGATCGAGACGCACGGGAAGGCACTGCACGCCCATCCCGACGCGGAGTTGGTCGGGGTGTGGGGTCGCAACCCGGAGCGGGCCTCCGCGCTGGCCGAACGGTACGGGGTGCCCGCCTACGCCGACGTCGACGCGCTGATCGAGCAGTGCGAGGCGATCGCCGTCGCCCTGCCGCCCGACATCCAGGCCGACATCGCGGTCCGGGCGGCCCGCGCCGGCCGGCACCTGCTGCTGGACAAGCCGCTGGCGCTCAGCGTGGCCGACGCCGACCGTGTCGTGGCCGCCGCCGAGGAGTCCGGGGTCGCCTCGGTCGTCTTCTTCACCCAGCGGTTCCAGCCGAACGTGACAGCGTTCCTCGCCGCCACCGCCGCCGCCGGGGGCTGGCAGCACGGTCGGACCACCGCATTCGCCTCGATCTTCCAGGACGGCAGCCCGTACGGCGGCTCGTTGTGGCGTCGGGAGCACGGAGCGCTCTGGGACATCGCCCCGCACGCCCTGTCGATCCTCCTGCCGGTGCTGGGTCGGGTGACGCAGGTGGCGGCGATGAACGGACCGAGCGGGATGGTGCACCTGCTGCTCACCCACGAGGGCGGTGCCACCAGCAGCGCCTCGCTCTCGCTGGATGCCCCGACCGAGTCGATGGCCCGGGAGTTCGTGTTCTACGGCGAGAACGGCATCGAGAACGTCCCGTCCGGGGAGAACGACCCCGCCACCGCGTTCGGCGTCGCCATCGACCAACTGATTGAACAGGTGCGCGCCGGCACCCGGGACCACCGCTGCGACGTCCGCTTCGGCCGCGAGGTCGTGACCATCCTCGCCGCCGCCGAAACCGCCCGCACCGAATCCCGCACCATCCAGATCCCCTAACCGAACCCGAACCCGAACCCCGCCCTTGCCCTGCCCTTGCCCCACCCCTGTTGATCAAGAGGTTTGCGTCACGACACGCGGTACGGCATGACGCAAACCTCTTGATCACCGAGGTCGGTGGGGTGGGAGGTCGGTGGGTGGATGGGGGGTTAGGTGGGGGTGGGTAGGGCGGCGTTCAGTTCGTCGGGGGAGTTGAACTGCTCTGGGGGCAGCGCCTGCAGCATCTGCAGCAGGGCCGTGCTGGCGCCGTTCTCCTGACCCCAGCGGATCAGGTCCTCCCGCGAGACCGGGTAGTCGAGCCCGGCCAGGTACTCCTGCAACTGCACGCCGGTGACGGTCATGTCGGCCGGCTACCCGATCGCGATGGTCGTACACCGGTGTGGTTGGCACCCACCACGGCCCGGCGGCCGGCGTGTCGGCCCGCGACGCGCCCACGGTTTGCCGCAGCGGCGGCCGGGTAGCCGCTGGCATGCTGGTTCAGCGGCTCGGCGCGCCGAGCGATTTCGACCCGTTGCTGGAGCGCGTTCGCAACGCCCGGGTGGTGATGATCGGTGAGTCCACCCACGGCAGTTACGACTACTACCGGTTGCGTGAGCAGCTCACCCGCCGGCTGATCGCGGAGTGCGGGTTCTCCTTCGTCGCCGTGGAGGGTGACTGGCCCGACTGTGATCGGGTGCACCGGTCGGTGACTGCCGCGCCGGGCGGCGCGCTCGAACCGCAGCTCGCGCTCGCCGAGTTCGAGCGATGGCCGACCTGGATGTGGGCCAATGCCGAGGTGGCCCGGTTCGCCAGCTGGCTGCGGGCCTGGAACGTGGAGCGGCCGGAGGAGCAACGGGCCGGGTTCCACGGGCTCGACGTGTACAGCCTCTGGGAGTCGATGCAGGCGATCTTCGACTACCTGGGGGAGGAGGACCCGAAGTCGCTGGAGGCGGCGCAGGACGCGTACCGGTGCTTCGAGCCGTACGGCAAGAGGGTCGAGGAGTACGGCGCGGCCAGCCGGTTCGTCTCGGCCCGCTGCGAGGAGGAGGTCGTCCGGTTGCTCGCCCGGACCCGCGAACACGCCCTCTCCGACGGCCCGGACCGCTTCTCGGCCTGGCAGAACGCGGAGGTGGTGGCCGGCGCGGAGCGCTACTACCGGGCAATGGTGGCCGGCGGGCCGGACTCGTGGAACATCCGCGACACCCACATGCAGGACACCCTGGACCGGCTGCTGGACCGGTACGGTCCGGACTCCCGGGGCATCGTCTGGGCGCACAACACGCACGTCGGGGACGCGCGGGCCACCGACATGACCGCCGACGGGATGGTCAACATCGGTCAGTTGGCTCGGGAGCGGCACGGCGAGGACGAGGTCGTCCTGATCGGCTTCGGCACGTACCGGGGCACGGCGATCGCCGCACCCCGCTGGGGTTCGCCGGCCGAGGCGATGGTGGTGCCGCCGGCCCGGGAGGGGTCGATCGAGCGGCGGCTGCACGAGTTGATGCCGGAGCGGGCCGTGTTGATCTTCGGCGGCGACGACCAGCCGGGCTGGGTCACCGACACCGTGGACCACCGGGCGATCGGTGTCGTCTACGACCCGTCGTTCGAGTCCTGGGGCAACTACGTGCCGACCCGGATCGGTGAACGCTACGACGCGTTCATCTGGTGCGACGACACCAGCGCCCTGCACCCGCTACCGGTGCCGGCGGTCCCCGGTGAGATGGAGACCTATCCGGCGGGCGTGTGAGCAGGCGGTCAACGCAGTGGAGGTGTGGTGCCCGGCGGGCACCACACCTCCACCATCGGTGGGTCAGACGTGCGTCGGCGTGCGATCCCCGAGGTGGGTGCGCAGGCCTTCGCCCTCGATGTCCACGTTCGGCAGGGCGCGGTTGAGCCAGCGGGGCAGCCACCAGGCGCGGTCGCCGAGGAGCGACATCACCGCCGGGACGATGGTCATCCGGACCACGAACGCGTCGATGGCGACACCGATGGCGAGCGCGAAGCCCATCGACTTGATGATCGGGTCGTCGAGGAACACGAAACCGCCGAAGACGGAGATCATGATCAGCGCGGCGGCGGTGACCACCCGGGCGCCGTGGCCCATGCCGCTGATCGTGGCCTCACGCGCGGTGTCGCCGTGGACGAAGTCCTCCCGCATCCGGGAGACCAGGAACACTTCGTAGTCCATCGCCAGCCCGAACAGGATGCCGATCAGCAGGATGGGCAGGAAGCTGACCAGCGGGGCCGGGGTGTCCAGGCCAACCAGGCTCGCTAGGTGACCCTGCTGGAAGATCGCCACCGTGATGCCGAACGTGGCGGCCACGGTGAGCAGGAAGCCCAGCGCCGCCTTCATTGGCACCAGCAGCGAGCGGAACACCAGCATCAGCAGCAGCACCGAGAGCCCGACGACCAGCAGCAGGTAGATCGGCAGCGCGTCGGAGAGCTTCTCCGAGACGTCGATACCGATGGCGGTCGCGCCGGTGAGCAGCACGTCGGCGCCCTGCACCCCGCCGACCGCGTCGCGGACGTCGTGCACCAGGGTCTCGGTGGCCTCGTCGGTCGGGCCGGTCTTCGGTACCACGCCGAGCAGGGCGGTCCGACCGTCCGGGCTCAGCTGCGGCGGCGCCACCGCGAGGACGTTCTCGGTGCGCTGGATCATCGCGGTCACCTGCGGCACGGCGGCGGCGGTCGCCTGCGCGTCGTCGCCCGCCACGACCACCGCGAGCCGGCCGGTGAAGCCCGGACCGAAGCCCTCGGTGGTCAGGTCACTCGCCACCCGGGCCGGTGAGCCCTCCGTCGCCGTACTGGCGTCGGGCAGGGCCAGCCGCATGTCCGGCGTGGGCAGTGCGAGCAGGCCCAGGCCGAGCAGCGAGACCAGGATGACCGGCACCCGGAACCGGGTGACCAGTCGCGCCCAGCGGAAGCCGAACCCGGTGCGGTCCTCGATCGGGGTCGTGGTCGCGGCCGGCCGGTCGGTGACGTCCGTGTCGTCCTCGTCGGTGCCGACGCCGTCGGCCACGGTCGCGGTGGGCACGGCACGCAGCCGGCGCGGGAGCACCCGGTGGCCGGCGAAGCCGAGCAGCGCGGGCTGGAGGGTGATCGCCACGAGCACGGCGATGGTGACCGTCGCGGCGGCGGCGAGACCCATCACGGTCAGGAACGGAATGTTCACCACGGCCAGGCCGGCGAGGGCGATGACAACAGTGGCGCCGGCGAAGACCACCGCGGAGCCGGCGGTGCCCACGGCCCGGCCGACCGCCTCCTCGGGGGACATCCCTTCGAGCAGGTTCTGTCGGTGCCGGGAGGTGATGAACAACGAGTAGTCGATGCCGACGGCGAGGCCGAGCATCAGCGCCAGGATCGGCGCGGTGCTGGTCAACTCGATGACACCGCTCAGCGCGAACAGCCCGGCCATGCCGACGCCCACGCCGATCAGCGCGTTGAGCATGGTCATCCCGGCGGCCACCAGGGAGCCGAACGTGATGATCAGGACGATCGCGGCGACCAGTACGCCGATCGCCTCGGTGGAGCCGATCTCCGGCTCGCCGCCGAGCACCTCGCCACCCGGGGCGACCTGCCAACCCTTGGCCTCGACGGCGGCACCGACCTCCTCGTACGCGGTGCGCTGCTCGTCGGTCACCTCGTCGCCGCCGGTGGCGAACTGGACCTGGACCAGCGCGTACCGGCCGTTGGGTGAGACCGCGCCGACCTGGAGCGGGTTGACCGCGCCGACCACGCCGGGCAGCGCCGAGGCCTCCTGGACCAGTTCCTGCACCACGGCCTGGCCCTCGGGGGTGCCCAGTTGACCGTCGGCCGGGGCCTTGACCGCGATGGTGCCGGTGGCGCCGCTGGCCGCGGGGAACTGCTCGCTGAGCAGGTCGAGCGCGCGCTGGCTCTCGGTGCCGGGCATGGTGAAGTTGCTCGCCGTCGGGCCGCGCAGGGTCGCCGCGGCCAGGCCGGCGACGACGAGTACGACGAGCCAGAGCGCGACGACGAGCCGTCGCCGGCGCAACGCGCCCCGGCCGAGCCGGTAGAGCAGGGTGGCCATCAGGAGTCCTTGTCCTCGGTCGTGGGTTGTTGGGGCAGGGCCGCGTCGACGGGTTCGACGGCCCGTCGGACGAGGGTGAGCAGGGCGGAGCGCAGGTCGTCGTCGGTGATGTCGGCGAACTCGCCGCACGCCTCGGAGATCCCGGCTAGCAGCACCAGCGCGGCGATCCGCGCGCCCGGCCGGTCGGAGTGACCGGCCAACGCGTCGCGCAGCCGGTCGGAGATCTGCTGGATGTGCGCGAAGGCCGGCTGGCACAGCAACTCCGGGAACTCGCCGCGGAGCACGGCGATCTCCCGCCGGAACCGGACCGCGAGGTCGACGAAGCCCTCTGCGGCGACCTCCTGGGCGGCCGTTCCGGTCAGGCCGGTGAGCCGGTCGTCGAGGTCCCGCAGCACGCCGATCGCCGGAGCCATCAGCTCGGCGAGAAGGGCTTCCTTGTTGGCGAAGTGGTAGAGCACGGTGGCCTTGGAGCAGCCGACCTCACGGGCGATGTCCTGCAGGGAGGTGCCCCGGTAGCCGGTCACCGTGAACTGCCGCGCCGCCGCGGCGAGAATCTCACCGTGCGTGTCGGGTACCGCTCTGGCCATGCCCGGTCCACCTCCCGCAACCCAGCATGCCTGACCGATCGGTCAGCCCCTGACCGATCGGTCAGACTGAGGCGGTGGCGTTCACCACACCCCCTGCGGGTTTATCCGGTGTGCTGGGCGTCGTACCTGGTCCGCGCCTCGGCGATGGCCCGGCGGTGCCGCTCGGCCCAGTTGGTCAGCGCGACCAGTGACTCGTAGAGCTCCAGCGCCATCGGGGTGGCGACGTATTCGACCTTGGGCGGGACGGTCGGGTGGACGGTGCGGTGCAGCAGGCCGTCCCGTTCGAGGTTACGCAGTGTGAGCGTGAGCATCCGGCGGCTGATGCCCTCGATGTGCCGCTCCAGTTCGGTGAAACGCACCGGGCCGTGCGAGGCGGACACCAGGATGCTGATGCTCCATTTGCCGCCGACCCGGTCGAGCACCTCGCGGACGGTGCAGGCGCGGGCCTGCCCCTCGGTGAACGGCACGTTCTGGGGTGCGCAGGTCAACTCGGCCTCGACCTGCGCGGACACATCGCTGTTCCTCTGGGACACAACAGTGCCTCCTTCCGCTCCGGTTCATGGTCACAGACGATGACCTCGGTAACAAACCGTGCACCAAGGAGGTTCTCGTGGAACGTGTCGTCCCAGCCCGTTGGCCGGCGCTGCTGGTGCTCTGCGCCGGCAGCCTGATGATCATTCTGGATGGCACAGTCGTCGCGGTGGCGCTGCCCGCCGTGCAACGCGACCTGGGCTTCACCGCCGCCGGCCTGGCCTGGGTGGTCAACGCCTACCTGGTCGCGTTCGGCGGACTGCTGCTGCTCGCCGGCCGGCTCGGCGACCTGCTGGGCCGACGGCGGGTCTTCCTGGCCGGCGTCGCGCTGTTCACAGCGGCCTCGCTGGCCTGCGCCGTCGCCACCGGGCCGACCCTGCTGGTCGGCGCGCGGTTCGGGCAGGGCGTCGGCGGCGCCCTGGCCATGGCGGTCAGCCTCGGCATGATCGTCCGGCTCTACCCCGAACCGGCCGAACGGGCCCGGGCCATCGCCATCTTCAGCTTCACCGGCGCGGCCGGCGCGTCGGTCGGCACCGTCGCCGGAGGGGTGCTCACCCAGGCCGCCGGGTGGCGGACGATCTTCCTGGTCAACGTGCCGATCGGGGCGGTCATCCTCATCGCTGCCCTCCGCCGGCTCCCGGCCGAGCGGGGGATCGGCCTGCGGGCCGGCCTGGACGTGCCCGGCGCGCTGCTCGCCACCGCCGGTCTGATGGCCGCCGTGCTGGGCATCGTGGGGACGGGCGAGCACGGCTGGACCAGCCCTCGGACGCTCGGCGCGGTGGCCCTCGCGGCGCTGCTGCTCGGCGGGTTCGCGCTGCGGCAACGGGTGGCGCCGACCCCGCTGGTGCCGCCCCGGGTGCTGCGGGTCAGGGGTCTGGTGGCGGCGAACGCGGTGCAGTTCCTGATGGTCTGCGCGTACTTCGGATTCCAGTTCCTGCTCGCCGTGGAGCTGCAACTGGTGCTGGGGCTGGACGCCGCCGCGACCGGCTGGGCCTTCCTGCCCACCCCGGTCGTGATCGCCGTGGTCTCGCTCGGTCTGGCCGGTCGGCTGATCGCGCACTGGGGTGCCCGCAGGGTCCTGCTGGTCGGGCTCGTCCTGGCGACCGTCGGCTTCCTCCTGCTCGCCCGGCTGCCCGTCGACGGCGGCTACGTCGCCGACGTACTCCCCGCGATGCTGTTCTTCGGCGTGGCCGGCGGCCTGACCCTGCCGGCGGTCACCACACTGGCCATGGCCGGCGCCACCGACACGGACGCCGGGCTCGCCTCCGGCCTGGCCAACACCACCCAACAGGTCGGCGGCGCGGTCGGTCTGGCCGCGCTGGCCACACTGGCCGCCGCCCGCAGCGACGGGCTGCGGGCGGCCGGCTGGGCCGAGGCCGCCGCGCTCGCCGGCGGCTACCGGACCGCGTTCACCGTGGCCGCCGGTCTCGTTCTCGCCGCGTGGCTGGTGGCGCTGACCGCGGTGCCCCGACCGTCGGCCGGGCCGTCGTCGGCCGCCGATCCGTCCGACCGCGCCGCGGCGGGTACCGGAACCGATCCGTACCGAAGCGCCGCGTCCGGTTGACCGGCGGCGGTCCGGCCGGGAGGGTGGTCGGGTGAGCGAGGCTGACGAGACCCGGGACGGGGTGGCCCTGACCAACCTGGACCAGCCGCTGTCCGACCGCGACGACGCGACAAAGCGTGACCTTGTCGACTACCTCGACGCGGTCGCGGACCGGATCCTCCCGCACCTGCGGGGCCGGCCGCTGTCGGTGATCAGGGTCCGCCCCGGCCAGCCGCCGTTCATGCAGAAGAACCTGCCCCGGTACACCCCGGACTGGGTCCGCCGGGCAGCGGTCTGGGCGGAGGCGTCGCACCGGGAGATCTCGTACGCCCTCTGCGACGACCGCCGCACCCTGCTCTGGTTCGCCAACCAGCGGGCGGTGGAGTTCCACCCGACGCTGGCCACCACGGCGGATCTGCACCGCCCGACCCACCTGGTCCTCGACCTCGACCCGCCGGACGGCGACGGGTTCCGCGCGGCTGTCGACGCGGCCCTGCTGGTGCGCCAGGCGCTCGCCGACGCCGGCCTGGCCGGTGCCGTCAAGACCAGCGGCGCCAAGGGGGTGCACGTCTTCGTGCCGGTGACCGACGAGCCAACGGCCGAGGAGTTGGCGGCCGCCACCAGGGCGCTCGCCGTCCGCGCCGAGCGGCTCGATCCGGCGCTGGCCACCACGGCGTACATCAGGGAGGACCGGGGTGGCCGGGTCTTCGTGGACGCCACCCGGGCGGGCGGGGCGACAGTGGCCGCCGCGTACAGCCCCCGGCTGCGCCCCGGGATGCCGGTCTCGTTTCCGGTCGACTGGGCCGACCTGCCCGACGTGAGGCCCGCCGACTTCACCATCCGCAGCGCGCCCGCACTGCTCGCCGACGGCGACCCGTGGGCCGCGCTGATGCCCGCCCCGCAAGCGCTCCCCGCCGACCTGGTCACCGAGGGTCGGACCATCCCGGTGGCCCGGGTGCAGGCCATGCACGAGGGGAAGCGCCGGGCGCGCGCCCGCCGCGAGGCCGGCTGACCGGCTCGCCCGCGTGGCGGCGGCGGCCGCTTGTCGGTGGGCTGTGGCACGATTTTCCTGGTGAGCAGCAAATCCGACGCGACGCAGCGACTCGACGACCTCGCGCGGCTGCGCAAGGTCCGCGACCGGATCGACCGGGAGTACGCGCAGCCGCTGAACGTGGAGGCGCTCGCTCGTGGCGCGCACATGTCGGCCGGCCACCTGAGCCGCGAGTTCCGCCTCGCCTATGGCGAATCCCCGTACAGCTACCTCATGACCCGACGCATCGAGCGGGCGATGGCCCTGTTGCGCCGTGGCGACCTGAGCGTCACCGACGTCTGTTTCGCTGTCGGTTGCTCCTCGCTGGGCACCTTCAGCACCCGTTTCACCGAGCTGGTCGGCGTGCCGCCGAGCGTCTACCGGCGGCGGGCGGCACAGGCGACGGCCGGGATGCCGTCGTGCGTGGCCAAGCAGGTGACCCGACCGGTCAGGAATCGAGAAGCGCGCGCCACCGAGCCGCAACTAGCGTGACCAGCATGGACATCACCATTCACTCCAGCTTCCTTCCGCACACCGACCCGGAGGCCTCCCTGGCCTTCTACCGCGACGTCCTCGGCTTCGAGGTCCGCCTCGACGTCGGGTACGAGGGGATGCGGTGGATCACGGTCGGGCCGGTCGGTCAGCCCAGCACCGCCATCGTCCTGCACCCGCCCACCGCCAACCCGGGCATCACCGACGACGAGCGGCAGACCATCCTCGAACTGATGGCCAAGGGCAGCTACTTCGGCGTCAACCTGGCCACCACCGACCTCGACGCCACCTTCGCCAAGCTGGAGGCCAGCGACGCCGAAGTGGTCCAGGAGCCGACCGAGCAGCCGTACGGCGTGCGCGACTGTGCCTTCCGCGACCCGGCGGGCAATATGATCCGCATCCAGGAAGCGCGCTGAGTCCCGCGCCCTCGACAGATGGAGACACGATGAGCACGGCCAGCCAGCCGTCCGCGCCGCACGTCGCCGACAGTCACGACCTGATTCGCGTGCAGGGCGCGCGGGTGAACAACCTCAAGGACGTCAGCGTCGAGATCCCGAAGCGCCGGCTGACCGTGTTCACCGGGGTCTCCGGCTCCGGCAAGAGCTCGCTGGTGTTCGGCACCATCGCGGCCGAGTCGCAGCGGATGATCAACGAGACCTACAGCGCCTTCGTGCAGGGCTTCATGCCGACGCTGGCCCGGCCCGAGGTCGACCTGCTGGACGGCCTGACCACCGCGATCATCGTGGACCAGGAGCGGATGGGCGCCAACTCCCGCTCCACCGTCGGCACGGCCACCGATGCCAACGCGATGCTGCGCATCCTGTTCAGCCGGCTCGGGCAGCCGCACATCGGCCCGCCCAACGCGTACTCCTTCAACGTCCCGTCGGTGAAGGCGACCGGTGCGATCACCGTCGAACGCGGTGCCGGCAAGACGAAGACCGAGAAGGCGACCTTCAACCGTCTCGGCGGCATGTGCCCGCGGTGCGAGGGCATGGGCGCGGTGACCGACATCGACCTGTCGGCGCTCTACGACGACAACCTCTCGCTCAACGAGGGCGCGATCACCATCCCGGGCTACAGCATGGAGGGCTGGTACGGCCGGATCTTCCGGGGCTGCGGCTACTTCGACCCGGACAAGCCGATCGCCAAGTTCAGCAAGCGGGAGCTGCACGACCTGCTCCACCGGGAGCCAACCAAGATCAAAATCGACGGGATCAACCTGACGTACGCGGGCCTGATCCCGTCGATCCAGAAGTCCTTCCTCGCCAAGGACATCGACGCGTTGCAGCCGCACATCCGCGCCTTCGTGGAACGCGCGGTGACCTTCACGACCTGTCCCGAGTGCGCCGGCACCCGGCTCAGCGCGGAGGCCCGGTCGTCGAAGATCAACGGAAAGAACATCGCCGACGCGTGCGCCATGCAGATCAGCGACCTGGCCGCCTGGGTACGCGAGATCGAGGAACCGTCGGTGGCCCCGCTGCTGGCGGGCCTGCAACACCTCCTCGACTCGTTCGAGGAGATCGGGCTGGGCTACCTGTCGCTCGACCGGCCGTCGGGCACCCTCTCCGGCGGCGAGGCGCAACGCACCAAGATGATCCGCCACCTCGGCTCCTCCCTCACCGACGTCACCTACGTCTTCGACGAGCCGACCATCGGGCTGCACCCGCACGACATCCAACGGATGAACGAGCTGCTGCTCCAACTGCGCGACAAGGGCAACACCGTGCTGGTCGTGGAGCACAAGCCGGAGGCCATCGCCATCGCCGACCACGTCGTCGATCTCGGGCCCGGAGCCGGCACCGACGGCGGCACGGTCTGCTACGAGGGCACCGTGGCGGGCCTGCGGGCCAGTGGCACCATCACCGGCCGCCACTTCGACGACCGGGCGACGCTCAAGGAGACGGTGCGCACGCCCACCGGCAAGCTGGAGCTCCGGGGCGCCACCGCCAACAACCTCCAGGACGTCAGCGTCGACGTGCCCCTCGGGGTGCTCGTCGTCGTGACCGGCGTCGCCGGCTCCGGCAAGAGTTCGCTCGTGCACGGGTCGGTCCCGGCCGGCGCCGGCGTGGTGTCGATCGACCAGGGGGCCATCCGCGGCTCACGGCGCAGCAACCCGGCCACCTACACCGGGTTGCTCGACCCGATCCGCAAGGCGTTCGCGAAGGCCAACGGGGTGAAGCCGGCGCTGTTCAGCGCCAACTCCGAGGGCGCCTGCCCGAGCTGCAACGGCGCCGGCGTCATCTACACCGACCTGGGGATGATGGCCGGCGTCGCCGCGCCCTGCGAGGACTGCGAGGGCAAGCGGTTCCAGGCGTCGGTGCTGGAATACCGGCTCGGCGGGCGCGACATCAGCGAGGTGCTCGCGATGTCGGTGACGGAAGCCGAGAAGTTCTTCGGCGCCGGCGACGCCCGTACGCCGGCCGCGCACGCCATCCTCGACCGGCTCGCCGACGTCGGGCTCGGCTACCTGAGCCTGGGCCAGCCGCTCACCACCCTCTCCGGCGGCGAGCGGCAACGGCTCAAGCTGGCCACCCACATGGCCGAGAAGGGCGGCGTCTACGTCCTCGACGAACCGACCACCGGCCTGCACCTGGCCGACGTCGAGCACCTGCTCGGCCTGCTCGACCGCCTCGTCGACGCCGGCAAGTCGGTGATCGTCATCGAGCATCACCAGGCGGTCATGGCGCACGCCGACTGGATCATCGATCTCGGCCCCGGCGCCGGCCACGACGGCGGCCGGGTCGTCTTCGAGGGCACACCGGCCGACCTGGTCGCCGCCCGCTCCACCCTCACCGGCGAGCACCTGGCGGCGTACGTCGGCAGGTGAGCCCGCGGGGGGCGACGCGGCAACGGTCGGCCTCTCCGGGCTACCGGCGACCGGGACCGGTGATCAGCGCTCCGCTCGGCGTGGCCGGCTGATCGGGGCGCTGAGCATTCCGGTGATGGCGTCGACGAGGAAGTCGCCGACCTCGGGCCATCGCGGGTCTTCGCCGTTGCGTTCGGCGCGTGCCTCGACCTCGGCCGTCGTGGTGCTGACGATGCGGGTGATCAGGAGCGCCCGGCCGGCGACCACCTCCGGGTCGAGGTGCCGTAGCCGCGCGGCCAGTGACTCGCGCAGCTCCAGTGCCTGTGGCGTGGTGTCCTGGACTTCCTGCATGATCGGCAAAGTGGTGGGGTTGTGCAGCATGTGTTCCAGGAACCGGGCCCGCCAGCTCGGGCGCGGCAGCCGGTCGAGAACCCGCATGCTCGGCTCCACGAGGCCGCGGATGTCGCCGAGGACGGAGTCCTCGGGTGGGGGCATCCCCTCGCGTTGTTCCGCCACGTCGTGCACGTGGCGGGCCATGAGCGCCTTCAACAGGCCCTCGCGCCCGCCGAAGTAGTAGCGCACCGCCGAGTGATTGGTGTTGCCAGCCGCCTCGGCCACCCTGCGGTCGGAGACCTCGGCGACACCCGACTCGGCGAACAGCCGCTCCGCGGCGTCCAGCAGCGCGGTGCGTGCCGCGTCGGACCGCCTCATGACCGGCCCCCTCGTGTCCTCGCCCGGATGTGACTCAGGTCAACCTAGCCGGATTCCCGGTCCCGACATCCGCCGCCTACAGTTTGTAAGTCAACTGGCGTACAAACTGATCTGGAGCGTGCATGGATACCGAAGCCGTGATCGAGGCTGCCGACGTGGTGGACGGCCGCCCGCCCGGCGCGGACCGCAAGGAACAGATCATCCGTATGGTCGCCCTGTTCGTGATGCCGTTCCTCATGGTCACGATGATGTTCGCGACCTACATGTCGACAATGCACTCACCGCACCCCCGGGACATGCCGGTCGCGGTCGTCGGCAGCGGCGCCACGGCGCAGGCGGTCGTCGACGGGCTCAACGCCGGTGACAGCACCGAAGCCACCCTGGTGGCCACCCGCGACGACGCCGTCGCCCTGCTGCACGACCAGGACGCCGCCGGAGCGCTCGTCCTGCCCACCGACGGCGGTGCCAGCGCGACCATCCTCACCGCCTCGGCGGCCGGGGCCTCACAGAACGCCACCGTCCAGCAGTTGCTCGCGCCCGTGGCCGTCCAGAACAGCTGGCAGACCGCCACCGAGGACGTCGCGCCGCTACCCTCCGGTGACTCGGCCGGCATCGCGGTCCTGTTCGCCGCGATGGGCATGATGCTGGCCGGTTACGTGCCACTGAGCATCATGGTGATGGGCGTCCCCCACCTGCTGCGGCTGCGACGGTTCCTGCCCGTGCTGGCCGGCTGGTCCGCGCTCACCAGCTCGATCATCTGGCTCATCCTCGGGCCGGTCGTGGGTGCCGTCGAGGGCCACTACCTCACCTTCCTCGGCGTCGGCATGCTCGCCACCGCAGCCGTCGGCCTGGCCCAGCTGCTGCTCTCCAAACTGATCGGGCCCCTCGCGGTGCTGCCCGGCATGCTGCTCTGGGTCGTGTTCGGCATGCCCGCGTCGAACCTGGCCCTCTCCGTTCACAACATGCCCGGGTTCTTCCAGTTCCTGCATGGCGTGCTGCCGCTCCCGGCGGCCGGTGAGGCGCTGCGCTCGGTCCTGTACTTCGACGGCAACGGCCTGGGCACCCACCTGATCGTCCTGGCCGTGTGGATCGTGGCCGCCCTCGCGCTCTGCCTGCTCAAGGAGCGCAGCGCGAGCGGCAACATGATCCCCGGCGTCCCCCCGATCACCGACCCCGACTCGAAGGCCCCCGCTCTGGCCGGCGGGCCTGCGCGCTCCAAGCGATTCCGGTACGTGGCCGCGGCCGGCTTCCCGCTGGCCATCCTCGTGGTCGTCGTGGGCGCCATGGGGTTCTCCATGCACAAACCGCAACCGCACGACATCCCGGTCGTCGTGGTCGCCGCCGCCCCCGGGCAGGCTCAGCAGACCGCCGCCGGTCTTAACGCACAGCTTGACGGCATCCTCGACGTCACAGTCGCCGACACCGTGGACGAAGCCACCGAGCAGATCCGCTCCCGCGACGTGGTCGCCGCCTTCGTCCTCCCGTCGGCACCGGACACTCCCGCGACGCTGTACTCGGCGTCCGCCGCCAACGCCAGCCAGCAGTCCGCGATCCGCGCGATCTTCCAGCCGATCACCGCAGCCCAGGGCCTCCCGCTCACGCTGACCGACGTGCAACCCCTGAGCGAGACCGACACCGGCGGCAGTAACAGCATGTACGTCGGCATGTCCTGGATCATGGCCGGCTTCCTGTTCCTGGCCGTCCTGCGCGGCGGTGCCCCGCACGTGCGGCGCCTGCCCCAGTTCCTGCCGCTGCTGGGCGGCTGGGCGATCGGCATGTCCGTCTGGCTGTGGTTCCTCTTCGACGTCCTCATCGGCGCGATCACCGGCAACGCCCTGGAGATGATCGCCTACGGAGCCCTGACCATCTTCTCGGTCTCCCTGGCCACCGGAGTGCTCACCCGCACCGTCGGCCTGGCGGGCATCATCCCGATGATGGTGGTGCTGATGATGGCCGGCGTACCCGCCTCCGGCGGTGGCATGTCGGTGTACCTGGTGCCCGAGGTGTTCCGCCCTCTCCAGGACGTGCTGCCGCTGCCCGCGGCGGTCGACATCGCCCGCTCGCTGCGGTACTTCGACGGTGTCGGCGTCGGACAGAACCTGCTGGTCATCGCCATCTGGGGCGCTGTCGGGCTGGTCCTGAACCTCGTGATCGACCGCTGGCTCAAGCGCCGCTCGGACTCCGGCGGCCCGGACGCGGGTACGACACCCGAGGCGCACCCGAGGTTGGTGCCGGCCGAGGCACACTGAGCGGCACCGAGGCCCACCGCCGATCCCTCGCGATCGGCGGTGGGCTGCTCCTTCTGGTCAGGCGGGGTCGTACTCGACGGCGACATCGAGCACCCAGGTGACGCCGAACGGATCGGTGAGCATGCCGTAGAGGGGAGCCCAGCCAGCGGGTGCGAGGTCGACCAGGACAGTCGAGCCCTCACTCAGCTTCTTCCAGTAGCCGGTGATCTCGTCGGCGTCGCTGCCCCGGACCGAGACGAAGAACGGGCTCTCGCCCTGGCTCCACGGCCGCGCCGACGGCACGTCGTACGCCATGATCTGGAAGCCCTCGGCGGACGTGACCTGACCCCACATGATCTGGTCGGCCTCGTCCGGGTTCTGCACGTTGTGGGCGTCGGCGTAGGTCACCGCTGCGAGGTCCCCGCCGAAGACGGACCGGTAGAAACCGAGGGCGGCCCGCGCGTTGCCCCGAAGGTTGATGTGCGCGACGGTGTTGATGCTCATTGCTGCTCCTCGTGTGACGTCGCCCGTGGCTGTTGCCCGGGCGTGACGCCGACGATGGCAGGGGTAGCGGTCAGGTTGTGGCCGCTACCTGGAGCAGACTCGGATGCATGGCCACGACCTCCGCGAGACTGCTGTCGCTGCTCTCGCTCCTCCAGGCCCGACGTGACTGGCCGGGCGGCCTCCTGGCCGAGAGGCTGGACGTGAGCCCGCGAACGGTGCGACGCGATGTCGACCGGCTGCGCGAGCTCGGCTACCCGATCAGAGCCTTCAAGGGGCCGGACGGCGGGTACCGGCTCGACGCCGGCGCCCGACTGCCACCGCTGCTGTTCGACGACGAGCAGGCCGTCGCGATCGCCGTCGCACTCCAGGTGGCAGCCCTCTCCGGCGCGGACATCCAGGAGGGCGCGACGCGAGCGCTGAACACCATGCGGCAGGTCATGCCCAGCCGACTGCGGCACCGCATCGACGCCCTCCAGGTCACCGCCGTCGGACAACCCGCCACCGGGTCGGACTCCCCGGTCGACCGCACCGTGCTGACAGCCCTCGGCGCGGCCGTCCACGCCCACGAGGTTCTGCGCTTCGACTACGGCTCGACGAGCGCCACCACCGACGCGCCGCCCCGCCGCGTGGAGCCCCACCACCTCGTCACCTGGAAGGGGCGCTGGTATCTCGTCGCCTGGGACCTCGACCGAGACGACTGGCGAACCTTCCGCTGTGACCGGGTCAGCCCGCGTACCCCGACCGGGCCACGCTTCACCCCACGACGACTGCCCAGGGGAGACGTGGCCACGTACGTCACGGGCCGCTTCCGAGGTTCCACCGACACCTCGGCGTGGCCCTGCGTGGGGGAGGTCATCCTCGGCCTTCCCGCCGCCGCCGTCGCCGCGTACACCCGCGACGGGCTTGTCGAAGAACTCGGCCCCGACCGCTGCAAGCTCGTACAGGGCTCCTGGTCCTGGGTCGGCCTCGCCGCCGCGCTCGGCAGGTTCGACGCGGACATCGAGGTGATCGGGCCCGCAGAGCTCAAGGCCGCCTTCGGGGGACTCGCCCGCCGCTACGCCGACGCGGCCCGTCCGAGCTAGACGCTCGGCGGCCGTGCGCGTTGTGTCGTCGCGGCGGCGACGACCCCACAGCTGGCGGTGATCAGCCCTGACGTACCCGGGCACGGATGAGGTGACGGACGCGCCGCTACCGCTGAGGTGACACTCGAAGCGGAGCGGTACGGGAGGGCGGAGCGGCGAACCGGAAGCGTGGAGCTGGCCGATGCGGTGCTTCCCCTGGTCAGGCGTGGCAGCTGCACCGACGCACGGGCTCAGGTCCACCCAGGCGACCCGTTCCGGGCTTCGGCGAGCGGAAACGCAAAACCGGGCGCGTGGAGGCTGTGTGCCCCTGCGCCCGGCAGTGTCGGGTAAAACTGTTTCCTGGTGCCCCCGGCAGGATTCGAACCTGCGCCCCCGCCTCCGGAGGGCGGTGCTCTATCCCCTGAGCTACGGGGGCTCAGCGACTGGAGAAGACTAGCAAACCTCTTCCGCGTACGCCGAATCGGTATCGGGTGAGCCGATCGTGTCGGCAACCGGCTCACCCGGTGCTCAGGCCGCCGCGATCGCCCGCCCGCAACTGGGCAGCGGGTGCAGGACGATCCGCCGGGGAAGCCGACGTGGCCACTCGTTGCGCGGCCAGGAGCCGTCCACGATCAGGTGCACGGTGCGCTGCTCCTCGCCGCTGAGCCGCAGCACGAAGTCGCGGGGAAGCGGCGGGTCCACCGTCGGCGTGGTGATCATGAAGCGCACCCGGCCACGGGACGAGACCGCGGAGATCACGTCCGCTGCCGGCATGGTGCCACGCAGTCGGACCCGCCCGATCCAGTACACCTCCGCGAGGTGCTCCTGCGCGGCCCGGGTGATCGCCGGGTAGTCACTGCGGACCCACCGCTCGACCGCGCTGACGCAGAGCCCGCAGGCGCGCTCGCGCGGCTCGCGCGGACCCAACCCCCAGGCCCGCAGGTACGCCCCGACCGCACCAGGGTCCAACGGCAGGTCGAAGCGCCGCTGGATGAGCGTGGTGAGGCTCTGCCGCGTCCACAGCTCCTCGTCCAGGCCGAACTCGTCGGGGTGGACGCCCCGCAGCGTGTCGATCAACTCGAGTTCCTGTTCGCGGCTGAGCATTCCCGGCTCGCCCTGCCGCTGTCCGCGACGGACGGCTGCCACCGCCCCGTCACCACCGATGGTGTGGCGTCGGCACCAACTGGTGACCGAACGCCGTGCGTCTCTGAGTGCAACCCCCACGTCTTGGGCAACGAGCCCGAATCGCAACTGGTCACGATATGTGGGGAGAAAACTCTCTAAGCAACGTAATCGCCCGTGCCTCGCGATAGCCCCACAAGGGACAAAGAGTATCTTTCGGGGCGCAAGCCACCGAGTGTGCGCCTTGATCGACTCGGGTTTCAAGAAGTCGTGGTGTCCCGCTCACGACGACACCCCAGTTTCCTGAAACCCGAGTCGATCATGGGCGGGGCTGGGCATGGGTTGGGCGCGGGCAATGGGCCGGGTGCGTGGGCCGAGTATGGGCAGGTATGGGTGGTACGGGTCGGGCCCGCGTCCCGCCATCGTGCGGCGGAGACGCGGGCCCGGTGTGTGCCCGTGGGTCGGTCAGCCCTTGGCTGCCTGCGCCTGGAGTTGCCGGAGGTTGTTCAGTTCGGTCTGCTGGGTGGCCTTCATGGTGTTCGCCACCCGCAGCACCTCGTCGTTGTCGGTAGCGCCGAGCGCCGCGTCGATCATGTGGATGCCGCCCAGGTGGTGGTCGTACATCAGGGCCAGGAACTGCCGGTCGACATCGATGCCCTGAGCCTCGCGCAGGGCGGTCATCTGTTGCGGCGTGGCCATGCCGGGCATCAGACCGTCGGTGACGGTGGCGCCGTCGGACATCCACGACATCGGCGGCTTCGACCCGGTCGGGCTGAGACCCCACTCGCGCAGCCAGGTCTGCATGGCGCCGATCTCGCCCTGCTGCCCGGTGGCGATGTCGACAGCGATCTGCCGCACCTCGGGGAGGGTCGCCGACCGGTACGCGATCAGGCTCATCTCCACCGCCTGCGCGTGGTGGGTGGTCATGTCCCGGGCGAAGCCCGCCTCGACCGAGGCGTCACCGGGTTGGGTGAGTCGCGGGGTGAGCAGACCGCCCGCGTACCCGAGGAGGAGCCCCACCACCAGCATGACGGCGAGCGCCAGCACGCCGTAGCGCGACGCCGGGGCCCGGCCACCCTCGTCCGGGGTGGCCGGGATGTCGTCGTCGTGCTCGCTGTCGGTGGTCGCCGGAGCGGTCATTGCGGTCCTTACTGGGTGGGCTGCTGCTGAAGCTCACGCGGCGTGGTGCCGGTGGCGGTGATGCCGGTGTTGCAGAGCGCCGTCGGGCCCTCGACGGAGGCGTTCACCCGCAGGTCCTTGATGAACTCGTCGATCCGCGAGTCGTCGGCGTTGTCGACCTTGAGCTGGTAGCCCCAGGCCTGCAGCGAGATCGGCTTGTCCAGGCCCTCGTACGGGCTCATGAAGGTCTTCTCGACGCCGCGCACCTTGCCGGCGAGCTTGTCGACCTGGTCCTTCGGCAGGTCGGGGCGGTAGGTGATCCACACCGCGCCGTGCTCCAGGCTGTGCACCGCGTGCTCGTTGGCGATCGGGGCGTCGTACACGTCGCCCATGCAGTTCTGCCAGGCGGCGTTGTGCACCCCACCCACCGGAGGCGAGTAGTTCCAGGTCAGCGGACCCGACTTGTGCGACTCGTACTTCAGGCTGTCCGGGTCGGACTTGCGGATGTTGACGATGCCGTCGATGGCGTTGGCCCGCTTGTCCCACGGCTTGGAGCCCTGGAAGGTCGCCCAGGCGCCGTACCCGACGATCGCCACGAAGAGCACACCCACGGCGACGAAGAGCGCGATCGGACCCCAGGCGCGGCCCTGGCTCACCTTGACCGGGGTGACCGGCTTGCGCGGGCCCTTGCCGCCGGCCCGGGGAGAGCCTGCCGGCTTGCCCGTCGGCTTGCCGGAGCCGGCCTTGGCGCCGGACGCCGGCCGGCCGGCGGCCGGCTTCTTGCCGGTGCTGACCACGGTCGGGCGGCGCTCAGGGCCACCCGGGGTGCTGATGCTCATCGTGCCTCGTCAAGTCGGTCGGTCAGGGGAGTGGCGGGCCGGATGACGCGCAGGGGAGCCGCCGAGTGCCCGAGTCTACCCCCGATAACATGGATGGGTGACTCCTGCAGAACTAGCCTCGGTCGTCCTTGCCGCCGCCCACGCCGTCTTCGACCAGCGTGGCCTCGACCGCGCCGCGTTGCCGGCGAGCACGGTGGTGGAGCGACCGCGCAACCCCGAGCACGGCGACTACGCCTCGACGCTCGCGCTGCAGTTGAGCAAGAAGGTGGGCGTCCCGCCCCGGGAGTTGGCGACGGCCCTGGCCGACGAGCTGGGTCGGGCGGCGGGTGTGAAATCGGTGGAAATCGCCGGGCCGGGCTTCCTGAACATCCGGCTCGACGCCGCTGCCGCCGGTCAACTCGCGCGGATGATCGTCGAGGCCGGCTCGGAGTACGGCCACAGCGACCGGCTCGCCGGCGAGAAGATCAACCTGGAGTTCGTCTCGGCCAACCCGACCGGGCCGGTGCACATCGGCGGGGTCCGTTGGGCGGCCGTCGGTGACGCGCTGAGCCGGCTGCTGCGGGCCACCGGCGCGCAGGTCGGCACGGAGTACTACTTCAACGACGCCGGTTCGCAGATCGACCGGTTCGCCCGGTCGCTGCTCGCCGCGGCCAAGGGCGAGCCTGCTCCGGAGGACGGTTACGGCGGGGCGTACATCGCCGAGATCGCCAGCGAGGTGCAGGCCCGCCGGCCGGAGGTGCGCTCGCTCGACGACGACGCCGCCCAGGAGATCTTCCGGGTCGAGGGCGTCGCGCTGATGTTCGACGAGATCCGCAGCTCGCTGCGCGACTTCGGGGTGGAGTTCGACACCTACTTCAACGAGAAGGACCTGCACGACCGGGGTGAGTTGGACCTCGCCCTGGCCCGGCTGCGCCAGCAGGGGCACCTGTACGAGTCCGAGGGCGCCACCTGGCTGCGTACCACCGACTTCGGTGACGACAAGGACCGGGTACTGCGCAAGTCCAACGGCGAGTGGACGTACTTCGCCGCGGACTGCGCCTACTACCTGGACAAGCGCGAGCGCGGCTTCGAGCGGGTCGTGATCATGCTGGGTGCCGACCACCACGGCTACATCGGCCGGATGAAGGCGATGTCCGCCTGCTTCGGCGACGACCCGGAGCGCAACCTGGAGATCCTCATCGGGCAGCTGGTCAACCTGCTGCGCGACGGCGCCCCGATGCGGATGAGCAAGCGGGCCGGCACGGTGATCACCCTGGAGGACCTGGTCGAGGCGATCGGCGTGGACGCCGCCCGGTACGCGTTGGCCCGTTACTCCAGCGACTCGCCGATCGACATCGACATCGAGCTGTGGACCCGGGCGACCCGCGACAACCCGGTCTACTACGTGCAGTACGTGGCCGCCCGGACGGCGGGCGTGGCCCGCAACGCCGCCGAGGTGGGGCTGGTTCCGGGTGACGCCGAGGCGTTCCGCCCCGAGCTGCTCGACCACGAGAAGGAGAACGAGCTGCTCAAGGCGCTCGCCGAGTTCCCGGCGGTGGTGGCCACCGCCGCCGAGCTGCGCGAGCCGCACCGGGTGGCCCGCTACCTGGAGGAGAACGTGGCTGCCTCCTACCACCGGTTCTACGACAACTGCCGGGTGCTGCCGCTGGGCGACGAGGAGGTCACCGACCTGCACCGCGCCCGGCTCTGGCTCAACAACGCCACCCGCACGGTGATCGCCAACGGTCTGCACCTGCTCGGCGTCTCCGCCCCCGAGAGGATGTGACATGCGCGCTCATGAGGCTGGTGCGCTGCACGCGGACATCAGCAACCAGGGGCCGGCCTGGCTGCGTACCCCTGCCGACGTCAACGCCCTCGTGCCGGCGCTGTGGCCGCGGTCGGTGACGCGTGGCGCGGACGGCGCTGTCGCCGTCGCGGGCCTGAGCGTCCGCGACATCGCTGCCGAGTTCGGCACCCCGGTGTACGTCCTGGACGAGGCCGACCTGCGCTCGCGCTGCCGCGACTTCCGGGCGGCCTTCCCGACCGAGGACGTCTACTACGCCGGTAAGGCGTTCCTCTGCCGGGCGGTGGTCCGGATGATCGCCGAGGAGGGGCTGCACCTGGACGTCTGCACCGGCGGCGAGCTGGCCACCGCGCTGTCGGCCGGGATGCCGCCGGAGCGGATCGGCTTCCACGGCAACAACAAGTCGGTCGCCGAGCTGGGCCGGGCGCTGGACGCCGGGGTGGGTCGCATCATCGTCGACTCGTTCACCGAGATCGACCGGCTCACCGCGCTGGCCCGCGAGCGCGGGGTCCGGCCCCGGGTGCTGGTCCGGGTCACCGTGGGCGTCGAGGCGCACACCCACGAGTTCATCGCCACCGCCCACGAGGACCAGAAGTTCGGCTTCTCGCTGGCTGGCGGGGCCGCCGCCAACGCCGCGTTCAAGATCCTCGACGAGGGTGTGCTGGAGCTGCGCGGTCTGCACTCGCACATCGGCTCGCAGATCTTCGACGCCAGCGGCTTCGAGGTCTCGGCCCGTCGGGTGCTCGCCCTGCAGGCCCAGATCCGCGACGCGCGCGGGGTGGAGCTTCCCGAGCTGGACCTCGGCGGCGGGTTCGGCATCGCGTACACCACCCAGGACGACCCGGCGACACCGCAGGATCTGGCCAAGCGACTTCGCAAGATCGTCGATTCGGAGTGCGCGGTGGAGAACCTGGCAGTGCCGCACCTGTCGATCGAGCCGGGCCGGGCCATCGTCGGGCCGGCCGTGTTCACCCTCTACGAGGTCGGCACGGTCAAGGATCTCGACGGCCTCCGGACGTACGTCAGCGTCGACGGGGGGATGAGCGACAACATCCGCACCGCCCTGTACGACGCGTCCTACTCGGCGACGCTGGCCTCGCGCGCCTCGACCGCGCAGCCGTTGCTCGCCCGCGTGGTGGGAAAGCACTGTGAGTCCGGGGACATCGTGGTGAAGGATGAATTCCTGCCCGCCGACGTGCAGCCCGGAGATCTTGTCGCAGTGCCCGGCACCGGTGCGTACTGCCGAAGCATGGCCAGCAACTACAACCATGTGCCCCGGCCACCGGTGGTCGCGGTGCGCGACGGCCAGGCGCGCCTGATCGTCCGGCGGGAAACCGAAGAGGACCTGCTCGCATTGGATGTTGGATGACGTCACCTGTGCGCTTGGCGCTGCTCGGCTGTGGCACTGTCGGCCAGGAGGTGGTCCGGCTGCTGCACGAGCAGTCGGCCGACCTGGCCGCGCGGATCGGCGCTCCGCTGGAGATCGCCGGCATCGCCGTCCGCCGGCTCGGCCGCGACCGGGGTGACCTGCCGGTCGCCGAGGACCTGTTCACCACCGACGCGCTCGGCCTGATCAAGCGCGACGACGTCGACGTGGTGGTCGAGGTGGTCGGTGGCATCGAGCCGGCCCGCAGCTGGCTGGTCGAGGCGCTGCGCGCCGGCAAGAGCGTGGTCACCGCCAACAAGGCGCTGCTCGCCGAGGACGGGGTGGCCCTGCACGAGGCGGCCGCCGAGGGCGGCGGCGACCTCTACTACGAGGCGTCGGTGGCCGGGGCCATCCCGCTGCTGCGCCCGCTGCGCGAGTCGCTGCACGGCGACCGGATCAACCGGGTCACCGGCATCGTCAACGGCACCACCAACTTCATCCTCTCCGCGATGGACGCGACCGGCGCCGGCTTTGCCGAGGCCCTCGACGAGGCCACCGCCCTGGGGTACGCGGAGGCCGACCCGACCGCCGACGTGGAGGGCTTCGACGCGGCGGCGAAGGCGGCGATCCTCGCCTCGTTGGCGTTCCACACCCGGGTCGGCGCCGCCGACGTGCATCGCGAGGGCATCACCGAGGTGACCGCCGCGGACATGGCCAGCGCCCAGGCGATGGGCTGCACGATCAAGCTGCTCTGCATCGCGGCCCGGGGCGTGGACCCCACCGGCCGGGAGACGGTCAGCGTCCGGGTGCACCCGGCGATGATCCCCCGCAGCCACCCGCTGGCCAGCGTCGGTGACGCGTTCAACGCGGTCTTCGTGGAGGCGGACGCCGCCGGGCAGCTGATGTTCTACGGTCGGGGCGCCGGCGGAGCGCCCACCGCCAGCGCGGTGCTCGGCGACGTGGTCGCGGTGTCCCGTAACCGGCTCGCCGGGGTGCGCGCGGCCAGCGAGAGCGCGTACGCGGACCTGGCGGTCCGGCCGATGGGTGAGGCGTTGACCCGCTACCACGTGAGCCTCGACGTGGCCGACCGCCCGGGTGTGCTGGCGTCGGTGGCGAGCGTGTTCGCCCGGCACGACGTGTCGATCGCGACGGTGCGGCAGGGCTCGGCCGGCGGACCGGCGGGCCGCGACGGCGACGCCGAGTTGGTCATCGTCACGCATGTGGCCCCGGACGCCGCGCTCGCGGCGACCGTCGGCGAGCTGCGCGGGCTGGACATCGTCCGGTCGGTGACCAGCGTGCTGCGGGTCGAGGGCGACGCCTGAGTCGTTGCATCATCGACGGCACGGCTCGCGCGTCCCGTCAGGTGGGTACGCCGGGGTGTGCCATCGACCGCTCCGGCAGGCTGGTCCAAGGTGGCCGTGACGCTCGGGTGGGCGCGGCGGTAGAGGCGAGGAGAAACGACATGTGGCGGGGTCTGATCGAGGCGTACCGGGATCGGCTGCCGGTCACCGCGGCCACGCCGGTCGTCACGCTGCACGAGGGGAACACCCCGTTGTTGCCGGCGCCGGTGCTGTCCGCCCGGCTCGGTTGCGACGTGTACCTGAAGGTGGAGGGTGCCAACCCGACCGGCTCCTTCAAGGACCGGGGGATGACCCTCGCGGTGTCCAAGGCGGTCGAGGCCGGCAACAAGGCCATCATCTGCGCCTCCACCGGCAACACCAGCGCCTCCGCCGCGGCGTACGCGGCTCGGGCCGGGTTGACCTGTGCCGTGCTGGTGCCGCAGGGCAAGATCGCGTTGGGCAAGTTGGCCCAGGCGCTGGTGCACGGCGCGAAGCTGTTGCAGGTCAACGGCAACTTCGACGACTGCCTCGCGACGGCCGCCAAGCTCGCCCAGGACTACCCGGTCGCGCTGGTCAACTCGGTCAACATCGACCGTCTGCACGGGCAGAAGACCGCCGCCTTCGAGATCGTCGAGGCGCTCGGTGACGCGCCCGACATCCACTGCCTGCCGGTCGGCAACGCCGGCAACATCTCCGCGTACTGGATGGGATATTCGGAGGAGACGGCGGCCGGTGCCACCACCCGGACGCCGAAGATGTACGGCTTCCAGGCCGCCGGGGCGGCCCCGATCGTGACCGGCCAGGTGGTGCCGGAGCCGTCGACGATCGCCACCGCGATCCGGATCGGCAACCCGGCGAGCTGGACCAAGGCGTTGGATGCCCGGGACGCCTCCGGTGGCCTGATCGCGTCGGTGACCGACCGCGAGATCCTGTCCGCGTACCGCCTGCTCGCCCGCGAGGTGGGGGTCTTCGTCGAGCTGGGCAGCGCGGCCAGCGTGGCCGGTCTGCTCCAGCAGGGTGCGGCGGGCGCGGTGCCGCCCGGTTCCACTGTCGTGTGCACGGTGACCGGTCACGGGTTGAAGGACCCGGAATGGGCGATTTCCACCGCACCGGCGCCGGTGACCATCGGGAACGACCCGCTGGCGGCGGCTCGCGCCCTCGACCTCGCCTGAGCGCGCCACCGTCCTGGTGGTGATCGACGGCGGGCGGGCGGCCCGGGGGCGGCGGGGGTCGAGGTAGGCGAGTCCGGCACACTTTCGGGTATCCCCGCCCGCATTCTCGTTCAGGAGTGAGCCAGGCCGATGTCGCTGCTCGCCAGATTCAGCCTCGCCAACCGAGGGCTGATCGCCCTCATCGCGGTGGTGACCACGGTGTTCGGAGCGTTCGCCGTGCCGTCGCTGAAGCAGCAACTGCTGCCGTCGCTCGAGTTCCCGGCCGCGTTCATCGTGGCCCCCTACCCCGGCGCCGGCCCCGAGATCGTCGAGTCCCAGGTGACCGAGCCGATCGAGAACGCCCTGCAGGGCATCCCCGGGCTGGACAAGATCACCTCCACGTCCCGCGAGGGGGCGGCCACCGTCCAGGTGATGTACGAGTTCGGCACCGACCTGGACGACGTGGTCAACAAGATGCAGACCGCGTTGAGCCGCATCGACGCCCAGCTGCCGGAGGGCGTGGACCCGCAGGTCATCGCGGGTAGCACCGACGACCTCCCGGCGGTGGTGCTGGCCGCGGCCGGCACCGGGGACGAGCGGGCGCTCGCCGAGAAACTGCGCGCCACAGTGGTGCCGGAGCTGGAGGGCATCGAGGGGGTACGCACCGTCGAGGTGACCGGCGACCGGGACGACGTGGTGGTGGTCACCCCGGACCCGGCGAAGCTGGCCGCCGCGAAGATCCAACCGACGGCGATCGGCGCGGCGCTGAAGACCAACGGCGTGGCGGTGCCGGCCGGCGCGGTGACCGACGGCACACTGGCCCTCCCGGTGCAGGTCGGTACGCCGATCGCCACCCTGGAGGAGCTGCGCGGCATCGTGATCGCCCCGGCGGCGGCACCGGTGCGACTCGGTGACGTGGCGACCGTCGAGCAGCAGCTCGCTCCGGCCACCGCGATCACCCGTACCAACGGCAAGGACAGCCTCGGTGTCGCGATCACCGCGGCCCCGGACGGCAACGCCGTGCAGATCTCGCACGAGATCCGTGACCGGCTCGACGACCTGAAGGACGCCTCCGGCGCGGAGCTGACGGTGGTCTTCGACCAGGCGCCGTTCGTCGAGAAGTCGATCGAGTCGCTGACCACCGAGGGCCTGCTGGGCCTGGTGATGGCGGTCATCGTCATCCTGGTCTTCCTGCTGTCGGTGCGCTCGACGGTGGTCACCGCGGTCTCCATCCCGCTCTCCGTGCTGGTGGCGCTGATCGCCCTGTGGATCGGTGACTACTCGCTCAACCTGCTCACCCTCGGCGCGTTGACAATCGCTGTCGGTCGGGTGGTCGACGACTCGATCGTGGTGTTGGAGAACATCAAACGACACCTGGAGTACGGCGAGGAGAAGCGGCACGCCATCATCACCGGGGTCCGGGAGGTGGCCGGTGCGGTGACCGCGTCCACCCTCACCACGGTGGCGGTGTTCGCGCCCATCGCGCTGGTCGGCGGGTTCGTGGGCCAGCTCTTCGCGCCGTTCGCGATCACCGTGACGGTGGCCCTGGTCGCCTCGCTGCTGGTGTCGCTGACCGTGATCCCGGTCCTCGCGTACTGGTTCCTCAAGCCGCCCAGCGGCACCGCCGACGACGAGGCGGTACGGCGCGGCGCGGAGGAGAAGGAGCTGCGCAACCCGTTGCAGCGGGGCTACCTGCCGGTGATCGGCTTCGCCACCCGCAAGCGGTCCACCCGCTGGATCACCGTCGGGCTCGGCCTGCTGGTGCTCTTCGGCACCTTCGGCCTGTCGCAGAAGTTGGAGACCAACTTCCTGGACGACTCCGGCCAGGACACCCTCAACATGAGCCAGGAGCTGCCGGCCGGCAGTGGTCTGGCGGCCACCGACGCGGCGGCCAAGCAGATCGAGTCGGTGCTGTCCCGCACCAAGGGCGTCAAGACGTACCAGGTGACCGCCGGCGGCGGGGACAACCCGTTCGGGGGTGGCGGCAACAACGTCGCCAACTGGTCGTTGGCGCTCGACGGTGACACCGACGCGAAGCAGATGCGTGAGGTGCTGCGCGAGGAGTTCGACAAGCTCGGCAGCGGGCTGGGCGAGATCAGCTTCGGTGGCGGGCAGGAGGCGTCGACCAGCCAGCTGGAGGTGATCGTCCAGGCCAGCGACCCGGAGGTGCTGGCCCGGGCCGCCGAGGAGGCCCGCACGGCGATGGCCGGGGTGCCGGACGTCGAGGACGTCACCACCAGCCTGGCCGCGCAGGTGCCGCGAGTCGACGTGACGGTCGACCGGGTCGCCGCCGGTCGGGTCGGGCTCACCGAGGCCGCCGTGGGGCAGTTGGTGTCGCAGGCGTTCCGGGGAGCGCCGCTGGGGCAGGTCACGCTCGACGGCCGGCAGCAGAACGTGGTGCTGCGGCTGGGCACGCAGCCGCCGACGACGGTGGAGGCGCTGCGGGCGCTGCCGGTGGGTCCGGTCACCTTGGGCGACATCGCGAAGGTCACCCAGGGCGAGGGGCCGCAGCAGGTCAGTCGGATCGACGGTGAGCGCAGCGTGTCGGTGACCGGCTCGGCGACCGGCTCGAACCTGGGCGCGACCAGCACTGAGTTGCAGAAGCGGTTGGACGGCATCAACGTGCCGGGTGCGAGCTTCACCATCGGTGGTGTCAGCGCGGATCAGGCGGACGCCTTCGCGGACCTGGGCCTGGCGGTGCTGGCCGCGATCGCGATCGTCTTCCTGATCATGGTGGCGACGTTCCGCAGCCTGACCCAGTCGCTGATCCTGCTGATCTCCATCCCGTTCGCGGCGACCGGTGCGATCGGCCTGCTGTTGGTCACCGGAACGCCGCTCGGCGTGCCGGCGCTGATCGGTGTGCTGATGCTGGTCGGCATCGTGGTGACCAACGCGATCGTGTTGCTCGACCTGATCAACCAGTACCGGGCGCAGGGCATGGGGGTTCAGGAGGCGGTGGTCGAAGGTGGCCGTCGCCGGCTGCGCCCGATCCTGATGACGGCGGTGGCGACCATCTTCGCGCTGCTGCCGATGGCGCTCGGGTTGACCGGTGAGGGCGGCTTCATCTCCCAGCCGCTGGCGGTCGTGGTGATCGGTGGTCTGCTCAGCTCGACGTTGCTCACGCTGATCCTGGTGCCGACGCTGTACACGATGGTGGAGCACACCAAGGAGTCGCTGCGCGCTCGGCGCGCACGGCGGCGCTCCGGGGGGTCGGCGGTGACCACCGTGGAGGCGGACGAGTCGCCAGCCCCGAACCAGGTCGCGGTGCCGAGCGGCGCGCCCGCGCCGGCCCCGGCCCCGGCCACCGCCGAAGGTGCGCAGCCGGCCGGGCGACCGGCGCCGTCGGCCGCGCTGGTGGAGGGCACGGACCAGTTCGAGGTGCTGCGGCTGCCCCGTAGCCGCACCTCGCCGCTGCCCCCGGCGGAGCCGACCGAGTAGGTCGCAGCGAGGTTCGGAACGCCCCCGGTGGATTTCTGCCGGGGGCGTTCCAGTTGTTTGAGCCGAAACACTCCGACCCGACCGCTCCGCACTTTGTGTAACTTCTTGCATACTCCTCGTAGATGGATGGGGGTGTGGGTGGAGCGGGGCGGGCGGATGGCCGAGGACGCGCGCGGGTGGGGGCGACGCGACCTGCTGCGCCGTGGCCTGCTGGTGGTGAGCGGTGTGGCCGTCGGCGCGGGGACGTCCGAGGCGTGGTGGAGCGGCCATCGCAAACTGCCGATCGCCGGTGGCCCCGCCAGCGCCACCCTCGGCAACGGTCAGCAGGATGTCGGCTCCGGCGCGCTGGAGGTCATCTGGTCGGCACCGACCAACCAGCGCCTGGTGGCGCTCACCTTCGACGACGGCCCGGCACCACAGTGGACTCCGATGGTGCTCGACACCCTGGCCGAGCACCGGGTTCCGGCCACCTTCTTCATGGTCGGGGCGCAGGTCCATCGGCACGCCGACGTCGTCCGCGACCGGCTCGGCGGGCACGAGGTGGGCAACCACAGCTGGCAGCACCGGGACCTGGCCGAACTGGACGCCGACGAGGCGTACGACGACCTGCGCCGCAGCCACGACGTGATCGCCGAGCTGACCGGGTCGCCGCCGGTGCTGCTCCGTCCGCCGTACGGCCACCTGGGCGGTGCGGTGCTGCACGCGGCGGCCCGACTGGACTACCGACTGGTGCTCTGGTCGCTGCAGATGGTGGAGCGTGAGTTCCCCGACGATCCGGCCGGCCACGCCCGGCGGATCGTGGCGGGCGTCCGGCCGGGAACGATCGTGCTCGGCCACGACGTGGGGGCGCGGCGGCGGCTTGTCGCACTGCGGGGCCTGACCGACATGATCAACGGGTTACGGTCGCGCGGCTACACCTTCGTCACGGTCTCGGCGCTGCTGGGAGCGGGTGTCGCGCCGCCACCGACCAGGTAGGGTCGCGCTCCGTGGCGTCCACCCTCTCGGTTCTGACCGGCAATCGGAGCTTCCGCAACCTCTTCCTCGCCGAGTTGGTGGTCTTCGGCGCCGACTGGTTCGTCATGGTGCCGCTGTTGGTGCTGCTGCCGCAGCTGACCGGCAGCGGCGTCTGGGGCGCGCTGGTGTTGGCGGTGGACACCGGCATCGTGGCGCTGCTGCTGCCGTACACCGGCACGATCGCCGACCGCTTCGACCGCCGGAAGATCATGATCGCCGCGAACGTGGCGGCGCTGGCGGGCGTGCTGCTGCTGCTCGGCGTGCGCAACGCGGCAACGGCGTGGCTGGCGCTGGTGGCGATCGGCGCGGTGGCGGTGGCCAAGGCGTTCTACTCGCCGGCGGCCCAGGCCGCGCTGCCCAACGTGCTGGAGCCGCACGAACTCGCCGCCGGCAACGCCGTCGCCGGCTCGGCCTGGGGCACCATGACCGTGGTCGGTGCCTCGCTCGGCGGCGTGCTGAGCACCGCTGCCGGCCCGTACGTCTGCTTCTGGGTGGCGGCGGCGGGCCTGGCGGTCGCCGCGGCCCTCGCCACCCGGATCCGCCGGCCGCTGCAGGTGCCCCGGGACGCCGACCAACCGCCCCAGCGGACCTGGTCCGCCGTCCGCGAGGCACTCGGCTACATCGGTCACCGCCCCCGGGTGCTGGCGCTGGTCACCGTGAAGTCGGCGGTGGGCCTGGGCAACGGCGTGCTGACCGTGTTCCCGCTGTTGGCCGGTGTCTACGGTGTCGGCCCGCTCGGCGCCGGCCTGCTCTTCGCGGTACGCGGCGCGGGAGCGTTGGTGGGGCCGATCCTGATGCGCCGGGTGCTGACCAACCGGGCCTGGCTGCTGCCCGGGCTGGCGTTGTCCATGTCGCTGTACGGCCTGTCCTACCTGGGCACCTCCGTCGTGCGCTGGTTTCCGTTGGTGCTGTTGCTGGTCTTCGTGGCGCACTTCGCGGGTGGCAGTAACTGGGTGATGTCGAACTTCGCCCTGCAGGGCGAGGTCCCGGACCGGCTGCGGGGCCGCGTCTTCGCCACCGACATGATGCTGGCGACGTTGGCGATCTCGGTGAGCCAACTGGCGGTGGCCCTGGTGGTGGACGTGGTCGACGAACGGGTGGTGCTCGCTGGCTGCGGTCTGATCACCCTCGTGTACGCGGTCGGTTGGCGGATCGCCACCCGCCGGCTCTCGCTCACCGATCCGGCCGCCGAGCCGGTCCCGGACCCGGCCGGCTGAGCTCGGCGATCCCAGGCAGCGGGCGCGGGCCCGGTTCGTCGGTCCCGGGCCCTAGCATGAGCGCGTGCCGACGAACTTCACCGCCGAGTCGGTCCGGGTCCGCGTCCCGGCGACCAGCGCCAACCTGGGCCCGGGATTCGACGCGCTGGGCCTCGCCCTCGGGCTCTACGACGACCTGGCCGCCGAGGTCGCGCCGAGCGGTGTCCGGGTGACAGTGACCGGGCAGGGCGCCGGTGAGCTGCCCGACGACGACAGACACCTGGTGGTGCGGGCCATGCGCGCCGCGTTCGACGTGCTGGGGGCCCAACCCGGCGGGCTGAGCGTGCAGTGCGTCAACCGGATCCCGCAGGCGCGTGGGCTGGGCTCCTCGTCCGCCGCGATCGTCGCCGGGGTGCTGCTGGCCCGGGCCCTCGTCGTCGACGGGGAGCACCGCCTCGACGACGCCGGCACGCTGCGGCTGGCCGCCGAGATCGAGGGTCACCCCGACAACGTGGCACCGTGCCTGCTCGGCGGTTTCACGGTGGCCTGGTCCGAGCCGGGCGGTGCCCGGGCGGTGTCCCTGCCGGTCGCCGACGCGGTGCGGCCCACTGTTTTCGTCCCGGCGGAACGCGGACTGACAGCGACCGCGCGGGCGGCCCTGCCGGCCACCGTGCCGCATGGTGACGCCGCGTTGACGGCAGGGCGGGCGGCCCTGCTGGTGCACGCGCTCACCACGGACCCGGCCCTGCTGCTGCCGGCCACCGTCGACCGGCTCCACCAGGACTATCGCGCAGCCGGGATGCAGGGCACGTCTTCGCTGGTCAACGCGTTGCGCGCGGCGGGTGTGGCAGCTGTGGTCAGTGGGGCGGGGCCGACTGTCCTGGCGCTCAGCGAGCCGCCAGCGGACTTCCCGCTGGGAACAGACTGGGAGATCTGGCAGTTACCGATAGACGTCAGCGGCGCGCGGGTCGCCCGGGGTACACTTGGACACGCCGAGCGGGACCCTGTTGCCGCAGGTCGGAAGAGTTGATTACGCTCTAGACCTAGCACAGCCGCGAAGCACGCGATCTCCTGCGGGGCGGCGCACCCCCGAAGCTCTCGGCGGTCAGCCCGTCTACCCCTGCCCAAGGCCCACGCCGCGCCGCAGTTTCCACAGGTCGCCGCAGACGGCGAGACCTGCTCACCGACGTTGGTGAGTCGGGATACCGACCGGCTGCTGTGTCACAGACTCCCGCGACGCGTCCTTGCGAGGCGGGTGCACCGAGGCCGCCCGGCCACCTGAGTTCCGACTCCGGGCAGTCCCGGCCTATCGAGGGAAGGAATCCATTGAGCGACACCACCGACGTGACGTCGGATGTTTCCAACGTCGCTGGCGATGCCACCGCCGCCGCTCCCGCCCGTCGTCGGCGTAGCGGCACCGGTCTGTCGGCGATGCTGCTGCCAGAGCTGCAGAGCCTGGCTGCGTCGCTCGGCATCTCCGGCACGGCTCGCATGCGCAAGGGCGAGCTGATCGCCGCGATTTCCGAGCGGCAGGGCGGCAACGCCGCCGGGACCCCTCGACCACGGGCCGAGGTCGCGGCCGCAGCCGCGCCGACCCGTGAGGGGGTGCGGGCCGAGGTGCGGGAGACCGCCGACCGGCCGGCAGCCGAGGGTCGACGCGGTGCCGAAGAGGCGCCGGCCGAGCCGGCCGCCGAGACCGAGGGCCGTAGTCGCACCCGGCGCAGCCGGACCGCGGCGGCGGAGGCCCGTGCCACCGAGGCGCGCCCCGCCGAGGCGCGGGCGACCGAGGCACGTCCCGCTGAGGCGCGGGCGACCGAGGCGCGGGCGACCGAAACCCGTGGCGACGAGGCGGAAGCCGGCGAGCGTGCCGACCGCGGCGAGACCCGTCGCGACCGGGCCGAGCGTCCGGAGCGCGGTGAGCGTGCCGAGCGCGGTGAGCGTGCCGACCGGGGTGAGCGTGCCGACCGGGGTGAGCGTGCCGACCGGGGCGAGCGTGCCGACCGGGGCGAGCGTGCCGAGCGCGGTGAGCGTGCCGAGCGCGGTGAGCGTGTCGACCGGGGCGAGCGTGTCGACCGGGGCGAGCGAGCCGACCGGGGCGAGCGCAACGACCGGAGCGAGCGGGCCGAGCGTACCGACCGGGGCGAGCGCAACGATCGTGGTGAGCGTGCCGACCGGGGTGAGCGGGCCGAGCGCAACGACCGCCAAGACCGCGGTGACCGCAACGACCGCAACGACCGTGGTCAGCGGGCCGAGCGGGACAGCGACGACGACGACGGCGAGGGCGGCGGCCGGCGCGGCCGGCGCAGCCGTTTCCGGGACCGTCGCCGCGGGCGCGGCGAGCGCGCCGAGACCGGTGCCGACACCGGCGGGCGTGAGCCGCAGGTCAGCGAGGACGACGTGCTCGTCCCGGTGGCCGGCATCATCGACGTGCTCGACAACTACGCCTTCGTGCGGACGACCGGTTACCTGGCCGGCCCGAACGACGTGTACGTCTCGATGTCCCAGATCAAGAAGTACGGCCTGCGCCGTGGTGACGCGATCACCGGTGCGGTGCGGGCGGCCCGTGAGGGTGGCAACAGCGGTGACCAGCGGCGCGACAAGTACAACCCGCTGATGCGGCTGGACACGATCAACGGGATGGAGCCGGAGGAGGCGCGGCGTCGTCCGGAGTTCTACAAGCTCACTCCGCTCTACCCGCAGGAGCGCCTGCGGTTGGAGACCGAGCCGCACATCCTGACCACCCGGGTCATCGACCTGGTCATGCCGATCGGCAAGGGCCAGCGGGCACTCATCCAGTCTCCGCCCAAGGCGGGTAAGACGATGGTGCTGCAGGCGATCGCGAACGCGATCACCCGCAACAACCCGGAGTGCCACCTGATGGTGGTGCTGGTCGACGAGCGGCCCGAAGAGGTCACCGACATGCAGCGGTCGATCAAGGGCGAGGTCATCGCGGCCACGTTCGACCGTCCGCCGCAGGACCACACCACGGTGGCGGAGCTGGCCATCGAGCGGGCCAAGCGCCTCGTCGAGCTGGGGCACGACGTCGTCGTGCTGCTCGACTCGGTGACCCGGCTCGGTCGGTCGTACAACCTGGCGGCACCGGCCAGCGGCCGGATCATGTCGGGTGGTATCGACTCCACCGCGCTGTACCCGCCGAAGCGCTTCCTCGGCGCGGCCCGCAACATCGAGAACGGCGGGTCGCTGACCATCATCGCCACGGCGCTGGTGGAGACCGGTTCCATGGCGGACACGGTCATCTTCGAGGAGTTCAAGGGCACGGGCAACGCCGAGTTGAAGCTGGACCGGAAGATCGCCGACAAGCGGACCTTCCCGGCCATCGACATCAACCCGTCCGGTACGCGTAAGGAAGAGGTCCTGCTCGCACCGGAAGAGCTGGCCATCATCCACAAGCTCCGGAAGGTGCTGCACTCGCTGGATTCGCAGGCGGCGATGGATCTCCTGCTGGACCGGCTCAAGCAGTCCCGCACGAACATCGAGTTCCTGATGCAGATCGCGAAGTCGACGCCGGGGGAGTGACCCTCCTGCGCTGACCGACGAAGGGGCACGGCCGTTGTGGTCGTGCCCCTTCGTCATGTCCCCAGCCCGATCCCCCCGATGATGTCATTGTGGAGTTTTCCTTCGCTTCAGTCCAGGGGTCTTGAAACTTCTATTCAGGACCGGGTTGACTGTCGTCCATGCGTACCCGCAGACGATCCGCCCGCCGCACCGGCGTCCTGCTGCTGACGCCACTGCTCTCGCTGGCCGCGCCGCTGCCGGCCACCGCCGCCCCGCCGGCCCCGTCCACCGTCGCCCCGTCCACCCTCGCCGAGGACGCGCCGTCCGCGTCGTCGTGGCCGTTCGGTTCCGTCGGGCTGGTCACCGACCCCGCCGCGACCGCCTCGACCTCGGCCACCGACGGTCTGGAGCCGGCCGGCGGACTGGAGACCACGAAGACCACCCGACCGGTCGCCCCGGGCGTGCAGCTCACCTCCTTCGACCGGTACGACGCCGACGGCTGGCTGCGCGCCGACGCCCTCACCACCGACCTCGCCGGTGGGTCCACCGTCGACTACGTCAACTCCGGGGCGGTCAGCCGGGCCGAGCCCCTGCGCACGGCGGCGGACGCCACGCGGGCTGTCGCCGCCGTCAACGGTGACTTCTTCGACATCAACAACTCCGGTGCCGCCCAGGGCGTCGGCATCCGCGACGGCGAGCTGATCCAGTCGGCGGTCGGCGGCCACCACAACGCGGTGGCGGTCACCACGAGCGGGCTCGGCCGGGTGATCGAGGTGAACTTCGACGGCAGCGCCACCCTGCCCACCGGGCCGGTGCCGCTGACCCAGTTCAACAACATGGTGCAGGCCGACGGCATCGGCGCGTTCACCGAACTCTGGGGGACGTACTCCCGGCAGCGGGCGGTGGAGGGCGCGGCCCGGGTGGTCGAGGTCACCGTCTCCGGCGGTCGGGTGACCGGGGTGAGCGCTGTGGCCGGCAGCGGACCGATCGCCGCCGGCAGCACCGTGCTGCTCGGCCGGGACGCCGGTGCGGACGCCCTCGCCGGTCTTCGCCCCGGTGACCCGGTGACGGTGGCCTGGCGTCCGAAGCCGTCCGACGGCAGCAGCCTGCACGCTGCCGTCGGAGGCGGCAACGTGCTGGTCCGCGACGGCGTCGTCCAGAGCATCGCCGACCCGACGCTGGCTCCGCGCACCTCCGTCGGCTTCAGCGCCGACGGGCGAAAGATGATCATGTTGACGGTGGACGGCCGGCAGGTCGACAGCCGCGGCGTGACGCAGACCGAGATGGGCCGGATGATGGCCGAACTCGGTGCCCACCACGCGCTCAACCTCGACGGAGGCGGCTCGTCCACGCTGCTGGCCCGGGAGCCGGGCGCACCGGCTGTGCAGGTGGAGAACGGCCCGTCGGACGGGACCGAGCGGGCCGTGCCCAACGGCCTGGCCATCTACGCGCCGAAGGGCAGCGGCCGGCTCACCGGCTACTGGGTCGAGACGGCCAGCGACCCCACCGCCGCCCCGGGCATCTCGCCGGTGCGCGGCGGCCGGCCCGACCGGGTTTTTCCCGGTCTGACCCGCGTCCTCACGGCCGCCGGCTACGACGAGACGTACGGCCCGGCGGCCGGCGCCCCCAGCTGGCGGGTGACCCCGGCGGTACGCGGCCGGGTCGGCGGTGACGGGGTGTTCCACGCCGGCACACCGGGGGCCAGCACGGTCACCGCGGCACGTGGCCGCGCCACCGGCTCGCTGGGTCTCACCGTGCTCGGCCCGCTGACCCGGATCGGCGCCACCGTGCCGCGCGTCGGGCTGACCGGGCGGGATGGCAACGCGGTGGTCGGCGTGGTCGGGTACGACGGCGACGGCAACACCGCGCCGATCGAGCCGGCCGACCTGACCCTCGACTACGACAGGGACCTGCTACGGATCACTCCGACCGCGGACGGCAACCTCGCGGTCAGCGCGCTGCGGGACACCGGCTCCGCCCTGGTCACCGTGCACGTCGGACGGAGCAGCACCGTCCTGCCGGTCACCGTCGGGCTGACCGACGTGCCGGTGGCCGGCTTCGACGACGCCGGATCCTGGCGGTTCAGCCAGGCCCGCGCCAGCGGGTCGGTAGCGCCGACACCGGGGCACACCGGCACGGGCCTGCGGATGACGTACGACTTCAGCCAGTCCACCGGCACGCGGGCCGCGTACGCCGACCCGCCGGCCTGGATCGAGGTGCCCGGCCAGCCGCAGGCGTTCGGCATGTGGATCCACGGCAACGGCACCGGGGAGTGGCCGAGCCTGCACCTGCACGACGCCCAGGACACCCAGCACGTGCTGCGCGGACCACTGATCACCTGGACAGGCTGGCGGTACGTGGAGTTCGCGGTGCCGGCCGGGGTGCAGTACCCGGTGCGGGTGCGCCGGTTCTACGTGGCCGAGACGAACGCCGCGGCGCAGTACACCAGCGAGGTGATCATCGACGACCTGGTGGCGAAGGTGCCCCCGACCGTCGACGTGCCGGCGGTGCCGCCGCGTACCGATCGGGTGGTGGTCCGCGACGGCACCGTGGACGGCGCGCCGTGGCGGTTCGCGGTGCTCTCCGACGCCCAGTTCGTCGCCGCCGACCCGGACAGTGACCTGGTCGCCCAGGCCCGCCGGACGCTGCGCGAGGTCAAGGCCGCCAGGCCGGACTTCCTGCTGATCAACGGTGACTTCGTGGACACTGCCTACCCGGCCGACTTCGCGCTGGCCAAGCGCATCCTCGCCGAGGAACTGGGAGACGCCCTGCCCTGGTACTACGTGCCCGGCAACCACGAGATCATGGGCGCGCCGATCAGCAACTTCGAGGCCGCCTTCGGTGCCACCTCACGGGTGTTCGACCACAACGGCACCCGGTTCGTCACGCTGAACTCGTCCACCGGGACCTTGCGCGGCGGAGGCTTCGACCAGGTGCGGATGCTGCGCGAGACGCTGGACGCGGCGGCCACCGACCGACGCGTGGGTTCGGTCGTCGTGCTGCACCACCACCCGGCGCGCGACCCCAGCCCGGCGCAGGCCAGCCAGCTCGGTGACCGCAAGGAGGCGGCGCTGCTGGAGCAGTGGATGGCCGACTTCCAGCACCGCACCGGAAAGGGCGCGCTGTTCGTGGGCGGGCACGTCGGCACGTTCCACGCCGACCGGGTGGACGGGGTGCCCTTCGTCATCAACGGCAACGCCGGCAAGACGCCATCCACCCCCGCCGACCAGGGCGGCTTCACCGGCTGGACGGAGTTCGGCGTGGACCCGGTCACCCCGGCCGAGGCCGAGCGCGCCCGCCGGAACCCGCTCGCCGAGGGGCCGGCCTGGGTGGACGCGGAGTTCCACGCGCACGCCGACCGGCTCACGGTGACCGCCCCGGCCAGCGTCGCGGTGGGCACCCCGGTGTCGGTCAGCGCCACGCTGACCCAGCCCGGCGGGCGTACGGTCCCGGTGGCCGCGCCGGTCAGCGCCGACTGGTCCGGGTCGCCGCAGGTGCACATCGGCTCGGCGGCGGGGGTGCGCCAGTGGCACACCGCCCGCTTCGACCCGGCCACCGGCACCCTGACGGCACTGCGGTCCGGCGTGCCGATACGCCTGACTGTCACTGTCAACGGCCTCAGCGCCGAGGCCACCATCGCCCTCACCCGGTGAGCAGCGGGCGGGGCCCTTCCGGCGCGGAGGGCCCCCGCCCGGGGCTCAGAAGTCCCCCTCGGCCACCTGGAAGACGGTGAGGCCGAGGGCCCGCCACATCTGGACCACCTGGACGCGGTCGTCGAAGACGCCGGCCACCCGGTAACGGTCCCGGATCTCCCGGTCGTAGATCTCCCGCTTGACGATCGAGTCCTTGCGGGAGTCACCGACCGCCCGCAGGTGCAGACCCAGGTAGGGCACTCGTACGTGCCGGGCCAGCCAGGCCTCGGTGGCCGCGCGGGCGGAGGCGTCGCGCCCCGAGCAGAAGACCACGCCGTACCCGGCGGCGTGCATCGCCCGGACCGCCGCGATCACCGCCGGGTTCGGCTGGTCCTCGCCCACCCGGGTCATGTCGTACGGGCTGCGGGAGACGGCCAGCGCGACGGTGCCGTCGATGTCCACCAGAACGATCTCCGGTGGCTCGGTCGACGACGGGTGCACGGTGCCGGGGCGTCCGGTACGTGCCTGTGGCACCGGCAACGGCAGGGTGCGCCCCCGCAGGTACCGCTCGTGCAGCCGGCGGATCGCGTCCGCACCCACCTGGTCGGCGGCCGGACGGGCGGCGTCGCGGCGCAGGCACTCGTCCAGCGGGACGTCGGTGAAGTCGTGCACCTCGAACTGCGCGCCGTGCCGGGCGGCCAGGTCGGCCCAGCCCCGCAGGGTCCGCGAGCGCAGGTTGGTGTCGTCCACGCAGACGTCCGCGCGGGCCCGCAGCAGCGCCTCGACCTGAGCCTGCTGCACGGCGGTCACCTGCGCCTCGGCCCACTGGGTGAACAACCGTTCGCCGTGCAGCATCCGGCGCAGATCGTCCCGGTTGACCCGCGCGACGGACGGCTGGAGCGTGCGGGCGAAGGTCGTCTTGCCCGAGGCGGGCAGTCCCCGGGTGGCGATCAGGCGGGTCATCGACGCACCTCCGGCTCGACGGGCGTACCCCGGCCGGGGTACCTGGCGGCGGTCCGCCGGGTGCGCGAATGCCCCGTCGGGCGGTGGGAATGCGGACGGGTAGGCACGTGTTGACGATGCCGGACGAGGTGTGCGGCCCGATTACCGGGTCGGCTCAGGCCCATGGCACACTGGTCAATCGGCCACCGGTTCCGGTTCACGCCCGAGCCCGTCGCGTACGGCGCGACGAGCGATGACGGCGACCCGGCGACCACCAACGAGAGGACCGAGGCGAGATGAAGGCAAACATCCACCCGGAGTACGTGACCACCGAGGTCAGCTGCTCCTGTGGCAACACGTTCACGACCCGCAGCACCGCCAAGGGCGGGGCGATCCACGCCGAGACCTGCAGCGCCTGCCACCCGTTCTACACCGGTAAGCAGCGCGTTCTCGACACCGCCGGCCGGGTCGCGAAGTTCCAGCAGAAGTACGCCAAGGTTCAGGCCAAGAAGGCCAAGTAGCTCCTCGTTCGGCGCCCGCGTCCGGTTTTCCGCCGGACGCGGGCGCCGTCCGCATTTCCCTCAGTTTTCCGCCCGGCCGCTGGCCCCCCGGCCCGGCCCGGTCGTCGCGCACCGTCGAAGGAGCATCCGCAGCATGAGCAGCGAGCGTCTGGCCGGCCTTCTCGACGAGTACGCGCAGCTGGAGAAGCGGTTGGCCGACCCGGCCATCCACGCCGACCAGGCCACCGCGCGCAGGGTCGGCCGCCGGTACGCCGAGCTGGTGCCGCTGCACAAGGCCGCCGACGAGTTGGAGCAGGCCCGCGCCGATCTGGCCGCGGCTCGCGAGCTGGCCGCCGAGGACCCGTCCTTCGCGGGTGAGGCGGAGTCCATCGCCGAGTCCCTGCCGGTGCTGGAGGAGCGCCTCGCCGAGCTGCTCATTCCGCGCGACCCGCACGACGCCAAGGACGTGATCGTCGAGATCAAGGCCGGTGAGGGTGGCGAGGAGTCGGCGCTGTTCGCCGGTGATCTGCTGCGGATGTACACCCGCTACGCCGAGCGGCACGGTTGGGTCACCGAGGTGATCGACGCGCAGGATTCCGACCTGGGCGGGGTCAAGGACGTCTCCCTGTCGATCAAGACCAAGGGTGTGCCGGAGGGCGGCAACGGCGTCTGGTCGCGGCTCAAGTGGGAGGGCGGCGTACACCGGGTGCAGCGCGTCCCGGTGACCGAGTCGCAGGGCCGGATCCACACCAGCGCCGCCGGGGTGCTGGTGCTGCCGGAGGCCGAGGACGTCGACGTCACCATCGACCAGAACGACCTGCGCATCGACGTGTTCCGCTCGTCCGGCCCGGGCGGCCAGTCGGTCAACACCACCGACTCGGCGGTGCGGATCACCCACCTGCCGACCGGCATCGTCGTCTCCTGCCAGAACGAGAAGTCCCAGTTGCAGAACCGGGAACAGGCGATGCGGATCCTGCGGGCCCGGCTGCTCGCCGCCGCGCAGGAGCAGGCCGACGCCGCCGCCTCGGACGCGCGCAAGGCGCAGGTACGCACTGTGGACCGCTCGGAGCGGATCCGCACCTACAACTTCCCGCAGAACCGGATCACCGATCACCGGATCGGCTACACCGCGTACAACCTGGACCTGGCGCTCGGCGGCGAGCTGGACGGGGTGCTGGACGCCCTCACCGAGGCCGACCGTGCCGCCCGGCTCGCCGGCGACACCGAGCTGACCCGCCGCTGACCACGGCGCTCGACCTGGTCGCGGCGCTCGACCCGCCGCTGATCGGGGCGGGCCGGGCGGTCAGCTCGCGCGGGGGCGGGTCTTGGCGCGGAGCATCTCGCGGTCGGCCTGCTCGAACGCGACGCTGAGCGCGTCGCGCAGCCCGCTGCCACCGGAGACCTCGGCGAAGCCGATGCTCACCCCGACCGGGGTGCCCGGCACCAACGATTCCCAGTCCTCCAGTCGGACCGCTGCCTCGATCCGGCGGGCCACCTCGGCGGCCTCGGCCATGCCGGTGTCCGGCAGCACCACCACGAATTCGTCACCGCCGTAGCGGGCCACGAAATCGCCCCGGCGCATCACCCGGTTGATCACGCCGGCGATGCGTTGGAGCACCAGGTCGCCGGAGTGGTGCCCGTGCCGGGTGTTGACCGCCTTGAAGCCGTCCAGGTCGCAGACGCCGATCACCACCCGGTCGCCGCGGGTGACCACAGCGGTGATGTAGCGCTCCAGCCGGCGGCGGTTGGGCAGCCCGGTGAGCGGGTCGGTCAACGCCTCGCCCTCGAAGCGCGCCGCCTCGCGGCGCATCTCCTCGTGGTCGATGCGGGCGGCGATGCCGTCGATGTACACGTCGCGCAGCCGGTCGTTGCGCTGCGCGGCGAGCCGGAACGCCAGCCGGTCGGCCCGGTGCGCGGCCAGGTGGTCCCCGGCGCGGGTCAGCGCGATGCTGCGCAGTCGGGCCGGCTCGGCCGCCCCGAGCGTCTCGTTGGACACCTGGACGGTGTCCAGTCGGGTGACCGCTTCGATCGGTCGACCGTCGGCGACCGCGAGGCACACCTGCCCCAGTTGACGCAGGTCGCGGGCCCGGGCGCTGTCCCCACCGTGGCTGATCAACCGGGCTGGCTCGGTGCCCTCGGTCGCCACCTGGTCGCCGAGCGCGGCCTGTCGGGCGGCCGCGTAGCCGTACGCGGCGAGGCTGCTCGGGCGCAGCTGCCCGGCACGCCCGGCGCGAACGAAGCGGGCCAGGTCGGCCGCCACGTCCCGCAGCACCCGCAGACAACCGTCGCTGTCGCCGTTGTGGTCCAGGGCCACGGCGTTGCGCAGCCGGATGCCCGGTGCGGCGAACGTCTCCTCCGGGATCCCGGCGGTCAGCCCGAGCTGCCGGGCCCGCTCGATGGCGCCCAGCGCGTACCCGTGGAAGCTCAGGTAGCTGTAGGCCATGGCCAGGTCGTGCCAGCCCCAGGCGGTGTCCCGGTCCGGGTCGGCGACGGCGCCCAGCGCGCGGGCCGCTCGGACGAGGTGCATGACGCAGCGGTCCAGCGCTCCCTGGTGGTGCGCGGCGAGCGCGGCCAGCGCGTTGAGGTGACCGTGCAGGTACGGCTCGGCGAGGTCGCGGACGGCCGCCGACGCCTCCTCGATGGCCCTGGTGAACTCCGCGGTTCGACCGAGATTGATCAGCGCGGAGAGGCGCTGCACCATGGCGTCCGCTCGCGCCGCCGGGTCGTTGGTGGTGCGGATCACCCGCTCCAGCAGGACGTACGACTCCGCGGAGCGGCTGGCCTCCTGCAACGCCCGGGCGTGCGTGAGGGCGTCAACCTGGTCCTCGACCCGGTCGAGCCAGCCCACCCGCCAACCTCCTGTCGTGCGCGCCAGGGCGCACCTGTTCGTCACGTCGCCCGCGACGCTTCATGATTATGTCGTGAGTACTTTGCCGCAACACCCCCCCGAAGGGACAGGCCCGGTCCGGCCGTCCGCCGCGGTGGCCCGGGCGGCCCGCTCGCTCGCCGCCGCCGGGGTCGGCTCCGCCCGGGTGGAGGCCGAGTTGTTGGCGGCGTACGTGCTGGGGGTTCCCCGGGGCCGGCTGGCGCTCGCCGACGACCTCAGCGGCGACCAGTTGGTGCGGCTCGACGAGCTGACCCGCCGCCGCGCGGCGCGTGAGCCGTTGCAGCACCTGACCGGTCGGGCCGGGTTCCGGCACCTGGAGCTGTCGGTCGGCCCGGGTGTCTTCGTGCCCCGGCCGGAGACCGAGCTGCTGGCCGGCTGGGGCATCGAGCAGGCCCAGGGTCGGCCGGAGCCGCTGGTGGTGGACCTGTGCAGCGGCTCGGGCGCGATCGCCCTGGCGGTGGCCCAGGAGTTGCCGGCGGCGCGGGTGATCGCTGTGGAACGGTCCCCGGCGGCGCTGACCTGGCTGCGGCGCAACGCGGCGGAGCGGGCGGCGGCGGGGGACCGGCCGATCGAGGTGGTCGAGGCCGACGTGACCGCGCCGGACCTGCTGGCCGAGCTGGTGGGCCGGGTGGACGTGCTGCTGTGCAACCCGCCGTACGTGCCGGACGACGTGGTGGTCCCGCCCGAGGTGGCCGGGCACGACCCGGCGGAGGCGGTCTTCGGTGGCGCGGACGGTCTGGTGGTGATCCGGCCGGTCGTCGCCCGGGCGGCGGTGCTGTTGCGCCCTGGAGGCGTGCTCGGCGTCGAGCACGACGACACCCACGGGGTGGCGGTGCCCGGGCTGCTCGCCGAGGACGGCGGCTTCACCGCCGTGGCGGAGCATCCGGACCTCACCGGGCGTCCCCGCTTCGCGACCGCGTCCCGACGGGCGGACGGCCAGCGGGCCTAGATCGGGGCGGCGTGGCAGACTGACTCCTCGTGATGCTCTACGACTGCCGGTCGCCCGCCGATCGGGACCGCGGCATCGCTGCGGCGATCGAGGCGGTCAAGAACGGCGAGCTGGTTGTTCTTCCGACCGACACGGTGTACGGGATCGGCGCGGACGCGTTCACCCCGTACGCGGTGAAGGCGCTGCTGGATGCCAAGGGCCGGGGTCGGCAGATGCCGCCGCCGGTGCTGATCGGCTCGCGGCACACCCTCGACGGGTTGGTCTTCTCGCTGCCCACCGCCGCCCGGGACCTGGTGGAGGCGTTCTGGCCCGGTGCGTTGACGATCGTGGTCGAGCACTCGCCGAGCCTGCAGTGGGACCTGGGCGACAAGACCGGCACGGTGGCGGTGCGGATGCCGCTGCACCCGGTGGCGTTGGAGGTGCTGCGCGAGACCGGCCCGATGGCGGTGTCGTCGGCGAACAAGACCGGCCAGCCGGCCGCTGTCACCGCCAACGAGGCGCGTGATCAGCTCAGCTACTCGGTGCGGGCCTATCTGGAGGCCGGGCCGTGCCCGGACCCGGTGCCCTCCACGATCGTGGATCTGACCGGTGAGGTGCCGCAGCTGTTGCGGGCCGGGGCGATCCCTCTGGAGAAGCTGCGCGACGTGGTTCCGGATCTCGTCGACGGTCGGGCGGTCTGAGTGCCCCCGTTCACGGTTCTGCACGTGTGCATGGGCAACATCTGCCGCTCGCCGATGGCGGAGCGGCTGCTCGCGCTGGCGGTGCGGGAGCGCCTGACCCGGCGTGCGCAGGACCCGGCCCAGGCCGAGGAACTGGTGCACAGCCACAGCGCCGGCACGGGTGGCTGGCACGCGGGCGAGGAGATGAACCCGCCGGCGGCACGGCAGGTCACCGGCCGTGGCGGGGACGTGGCCGGGTTCGCGGCGCGCAAGCTGCGCTCGGACCACATCGACGCCGCCGACCTGGTCCTGACCGCCACCGCCGACCAGCAGGAGTACGTGGTGGCGCTCCGCCCGGACGCGGCGGCCCGCACGTTCGTGCTCGGCGAGTTCGGTCGGCTGCTGGCGGCGGTGGACGCCGCCGCGCTGCCGCCGGGCGACGCCACCCCGGAGGCCGTCTACGCCCGGGGCGTGGCAGTGGTGGCGGCGGCCCACGACGCGCGGCTGGGCACTTCGGCGCTGCCCACCGATGACCTGGACGACCCGTGGGGTCGTGGCGACCAGTGCTTCAGCCGGGTCGCCGACGAGATCGAGGAGACGGTCCACCCGCTGGCCGGCGTACTGCTGCCCTGAGCGTGGTGCGCGCTGCCGCCCCGGGCGTGGTGCGAGTTTCCTCCGGGTTTGGGGAAAACCCGGGGCTAAAGGGGCGTTCCGGGTCATTCTGAACGGGTCCTAGCGTGACCGGCTCCTGCGGGGAGAGCTGATGATCCGGGCCCAACTCGACAAACTGCTGACCGTGGTGATCGCCGGCGTGCTGGCCGGGCTGGTGCTGGCCGCCGCCGCCCTGCCCGTCGCCCTGGTCTTCGGGATCGGCTTCAGCGCCCTGTCGACGCCGTACTCGGAGCTGCCGAACACACTCCGTACGCCGCCCACCGCGCAGCGGTCCAACCTCTACGCCAACGACGGCACCACCCTGATCACCTCCTTCTACCAGGAGGACCGGGTGGACGTGCCACTGCACGAGGTGGCCCCGGTGATGCGCCAGGCGATAGTGGCCGCCGAGGACGTCCGGTTCTACCAGCACAGCGGGGTCGACCTGCGGGGCGTGGTGCGCGCGTTCACAGTCAACAAACGCGACGGCCAGACCCGGCAGGGCGCCTCCACGCTGACCATGCAGTACGTGCGCAACGTGCTCAGCAACGACCCCCGACTCACCGAGGCCCAACGGGAAGCCGCCACCGAACTCACCACCGTCCGCAAGCTCCAGGAGATGCGGTACGCGCTCGCCCTGGAACGGGAGCTCGACAAGGACGAGATCCTGACCCGCTACCTCAACATCGCCTACTTCGGCGCCGGGGCGTACGGCATCGCGGCGGCCAGCAAGCGGTACTTCTCCCGGTCCCCGGCCGAGTTGACCCTGGCCCAGGCGGCGCTGCTCGCCGGCCTGGTGCGCTCGCCGGACAGCGACGACCCGATCAACGGCGACGCCGACAGCGCGGTGGCCCGGCGGTCGTACGTCCTGGAACGGCTGGTGGAGTCGGGGCAGGTGCCGGCGGACGCGGCAGCGGCAGCGCGCGCCGAACCCCTGCAGCTGCGACCCAGCGAGACCCCGAACGACTGCACCGGGGTGCCCGACGCGCACAACGACTGGGGCTTCTTCTGCGACTGGTTCACCCGCTGGTGGAGCAGCCAGTCCGCGTTCGGGGCGACCGCCGACGAGCGGCAGCGCGCGCTGCGCCGGGGCGGGTTCTCCATCGTGTCGTCGCTGGACCCGGGAGTGCAGCGGGCCACCACCGAGCAGGTGTTGAAGATCTATCCCATGAGCCGGGCCGAGGCGGTGCCCACCGCCGTCGTGCAACCGGGCACCGGGCGGGTGCTGGCGATGTCGGTGAACCGCGCGTACAGCGTGGCGGACAACCCGGTCGGGCAGAAGAACCACCCGAACACCGTCAACCAGTTGATCGCCGGCGGTGGCGCGATCGAGGGATACCAGGGCGGTTCGACGTTCAAGCTCTTCACCCTGCTGGCGGCGTTGGAGTCCGGCCTGCCGCTGTCGACCGAGTTCGTGGCGCCGACCCAGCTGCTCACCCGCTTCCCGGTGACCGGGGCGGCGAGTTGCGACGGCCACTGGTGCCCGGCGAACGCCAGCCCGTCGTCGATGGACGGCCCCCGCACCATGTGGAGCGCGTTCGGCCGCTCGGTGAACACGTACTTCGCCTGGCTCACCGAGAAGGTTGGTGCCGACCGGGTGGTGGAGATGGCCGAGCGGCTCGGCATCGTGCTGCGGGCCAAGTCTGACGCCGAGCTGGCCCGCTACGGCGCGAAGGACTGGGGTCCGTTCACCCTGGGCGTGGCCGCGACCACCCCGCTGGACCTGGCCAGCGCGTACGCCACGGTGGCGGCCGAGGGGACCTCGTGTGCGCCGCTGCCGGTGGTCTCGATCGCCGACTCGAACGGCCGGCCGGTCGACGCCGCCAAGCCGGACTGCCGGCAGGTGCTCGACGCCGATGTGGCGCGGGCGGCCACCGACGCGGCTCGCTGCCCGGTCGGGGACCAGTCGATGTACGGGCGCTGCGACGGTGCCACCGCACCGGGGCTGCGGGCGAAGCTCGGCCGCCCGGTGGCCGGCAAGACCGGCAGCTCGGAACGGTACGAGACGGAGACGGTGGTGGCGTTCACGCCGCAGCTCGCGGTCGCCTCGATGGCCGCCAACCCGGACGATCCCCGCGACGCGGTCGGTCAGGCGGTGCAGGCCCAGATGGTGAACGCGGTCGGTGCGGTGCTGTCCTACGCCCTGCGCGACGAACCGGTCCGCGACTTCGTCCCGCCGAGCGAGCGAACGGCCTTCCAAACCCAACCCCAAGCCGGCAACTAACCCCCCCGCACCTGTCACCCCCGCGATCTTGCACTTTCTGCCCAGACAAAAGGCGCGAAAGTTCGTGATTCGACGACAGGAAGTGCAAGATCGCCGGGTAGGGGGGCGGGGCGGGCGACGTCAGCGGGGTTGTTCGGCGTTGCGGGCGATGTTGCGGGCCATCCCGCCGAAGACCACAGCGTGGAACGGGGCCACCGACCCCCAGTAGGCGTGCCCGGCGAGGCCGCGTGGCAGGAAGACAGCGCGTTGCTGGTAGCGGCTGCGGCCGTCGTCGGTGGGTAGCACGCGCATCTCCAGCCAGGCCCGGCCGGGCAGCCGCATCTCGGCACGCAGTCGCAGCAACTCGCCCGGGACGATCTCCTCGACCCGCCAGAAGTCCAGCGCCTCACCGACCTGGAGGCGGTGCGGGTCGCGTCGACCCCGCCGCAGCCCGACCCCACCGACCAGCCGGTCCAGCCAGCCCCGGATCGACCAGGCGAGGGGGAAGGAGTACCAGCCGTGTTCGCCGCCGACGCCCTCGACGACCCGCCAGAGCGCCGCCGGTGGGGCGTCCACCACCCGCTCCCGGACGTCGGTGTAGGCGGTGCCGCCGGACCAGTCCGGGTCGCTGGGCAGCGGCTCGGCGGGCGCGTCCGGGCCGCTCGCGGTGGACCAGCGGGTCTCCACCTGGGCGTCGCGTACCTTGGCCAGCGCAAGCGCCACCGCCTGGTCGAACCCGGTCAGGCCGTCGGGCGGGTCCGGGACGTAGCGGGCGATGTCGTGTTCGTGGGCGACCGCCTCGTGGATCAGGCTCTCCACCAGCGGGCGGGCGATCTTGTTCGGCACCGGGGTGACCAGACCGACCCAGTGCGACGAGAGCGACGGGGTGAGCGGACGGACCGGCACGATGACGCGTCGGCGCAGCTCGGCCACCCGCGCGTAGCGCTGCATCATCTCGCGGAAGGTCAGCACGTCCGGCCCGCCGACGTCGAAGCCCCGGTTGACCTCGGCCGGCAGATCGGCGCAGCCGGCCAGGTAGCGCAGCACGTCGCGGACCGCTATCGGTTGGATCCGGTTGTGCACCCAACGCGGAGTGACCATGACGGGCAGTCGCTCGGTCAGGTAGCGCAGCATCTCGAACGACGCCGAGCCGGACCCGATGATCACCGCGGCCCGGAGCACCGCCGTGGGCACTCCGCTGGCCAGCAGGATCCGGCCCACCTCGGCGCGGGAACGCAGGTGCGGGGACGGCACCTCAGCATCGGAGGCCGGTTCCGGGCCGCCCAGGTAGACGATCCGCCGGACGCCGGCCGCCCGCGCCGCCGCCGCGAAGTTGGTCGCCGCCGCCCGGTCGGCCGCCTCGAAGTCGGACCGGCCCAGCGAGTGCACCAGGAAGTACGCGACGTCCACGTCGGCGAACGCGGCGGCCAGCGTCTCCGGTCGGCTCAGGTCGCCCTCGACGATCTCGGCCGCCGAGGCCCAGGGGACGTCGCGCAGCCGCACCGCCTTACGGGCGAGGCAGCGCACGGTGTGCCCGTTGGCGAGCAGCAGCGGCGTCAGCCGCCCGCCGATGTAGCCGGTCGCTCCGGTGACGAGGCATCTCACGGGTCCCAGTCTGCTGCCCCCTAGACTCGTTTGCTGTGGAGACCGAGACGAGCACCTTCTGGGGGCCGGATTTCGCCCAGCTCAGGGCCACCGATCCGGAGATCGCCGGGGTGGTCCTCGGCGAGTTGGACCGGTTGCGGGGCGGCCTGCAGCTGATCGCCAGCGAGAATCTGACCTCGCCCGCGGTGCTGGCGGCGCTCGGTTCGACGCTGACCAACAAGTACGCCGAGGGCTACCCGGGCCGGCGCTACTACGGCGGCTGCGCCGAGGTGGACCGGGCGGAGGAGATCGGCATCGCCCGGGCCAAGGAGCTCTTCGGGGCCGAGCACGCCAACCTCCAGCCGCACTCCGGGGCGAGCGCCAACCTGGCCGCGTACGCCGCGCTGGTGCAGCCGGGGGACACGGTGCTGGCGATGGACCTGCCGCACGGCGGGCACCTCACCCACGGCAGCCGGGTGAACTTCTCCGGCAAGTGGTTCCACCCGGTCGGCTATCCGGTCCGGCCGGACACCGAGCTGATCGACTACGACGAGGTACGGGACCTGGCACGGGCGCACCGACCGAAGTTGATCATCTGTGGGGCCACCGCCTACCCGCGCCTGATCGACTTCGCCCGGTTCCGGGAGATCGCCGACGAGGTCGGCGCGTACCTGATGGTGGACGCGGCGCACTTCATCGGCCTGGTCGCCGGCCGGGCGATCCCGTCGCCGGTGCCGTACGCCGACGTCGTCTGCGCCACCACCCACAAGGTGCTGCGTGGCCCGCGCGGCGGCATGATCCTGTGCCGCGAGTCGTTGGCGCAGCGGATCGACAAGGCGGTCTTCCCGTTCACCCAGGGCGGCCCGCTGATGCACGCGGTCGCGGCCAAGGCGGTCGCGCTGCGCGAGGCCGCCCAGCCCGAGTTCCAGACGTACGCCCGGCAGGTGGTCAGCAACGCCCAGGCGCTCGCCGCCGGGCTGGCCGACGAGGGGATGCGCCCGGTGTCCGGTGGCACCGACACCCACCTCGCCCTGATCGACCTGCGGGAGCTGGGGGTGACCGGCACCGAGGCCGAGCGTCGCTGCGACGCCGCCTCGATCACCCTGAACAAGAACGCGATCCCGTACGACCCGCAGCCGCCGATGGTGGCCTCCGGCATCCGGGTCGGCACACCGAGCGTGACCACGCAGGGGATGCGCGAGGGGGAGCTGCGCCAGGTGGCGACGATGATCGCCCGCGCGGTGCGCACCGATCCCGGCACTCCGGGCGGGGCTGACCAGCTGACCCGGCTCGGCGCCGAGGTGGCCGAGCTGGTCGCGACGTTCCCGGCGTACCCCCGTGGCTGAGCCCGGGGTGGTCGAGCCGGACACCGACCGGCGGTGGCGGCTGCGGCACCTGCCGGTGCTGCTGGCCGCGTCGGCGGTGCTGGCCGCGGTCGCCGCGCTGGTGGGCGGGGTGACCGGCGGTCTGACCGGGGCGCTCGGCGCGGCGGCCGGCGTGGGTGTCACGGTGTTCAGCTACACCCTGACCACTGTGGTGCTGGCCCGGGCCGACCAGATCAACCCGCAGTTGCTGCTGCCGCTCGGCGTGGGGCTGTACGTGCTGAAGTTCAGCCTGCTGGGTGGGGTGCTGGTGGCGGTGGCGTCGACCGGCTGGTCCGGGTTGATCCCGCTTTGCCTCGGCATCGTCGCCGGGGTGGCAGTGTGGACGGCGGTACACATCTGGTGGCTGACCACGGTGCACGCTCGTCGGGCGCACAGCTGACCTGACGGTCGTCCCACTTTTCGGACGCGCCGCAATGTGTCGGCCTCCGGTCATTTTCCGACGGGCGGGAGGGGAGTAGCGTGCCCACAGACGACGGCGCCCACGAGAAGCCCACACAACGACGGTTGTGCGGGGGGTGAGGCACAGCCTCGTCTTCCCGGCTGATATCGTTCGCCCCGTCATGGCTGGTGACCAAACCCCCCGTCCCGCCGGTGAACCGGACGATTATCCGTCCGGCGCCGGTCAGGGTTGGACCGCGCTCAGCTACCTCGTCGGAGGCATGCTCGTGTGGGGTTTCATCGGCTGGTTGGTTGACCAGTGGCTCGACACCGGTGGCGTCGCCACCGGCATCGGAGTCGTGCTCGGTATGGCCGGGGGGATCATCCTGGTCGTTCGCCGGCTCGGCACGCCAACTTAGGAAGGGACGCGGTGTTCGGACAGGCGAACGTTCTGGCAGCGGGCCAGGCGGGATTCCCACCCACGGTGGACGACTTCTACCTGCCCAGCATCCTGCCCTGGGGTCAGGACTCAATCTGGTTCACCAAGATCACGGCGATGGTCTGGATCGCGGTCGGCGTCCTGATCATCTTCTTCCTGGCGACCTACCGGAACCCGCAACTGGTACCGACGAAGAAGCAGTGGTTCGCCGAGTCGATCTACGGCTTCGTGCGCAACAACATCGCCGTCGACATGATCGGTCACCAGGGGGTGCGGTTCGCCCCGTACTTCACGACCCTGTTCTGCTTCGTGCTGCTGACGAACGCGTTCGCGATCATCCCGTTCTTCCAGATCTCGCCGAACTCGCACATCGCCTTCCCGGCGATCCTCGCGATCATCAGCTACGTGCTGTTCAACTACATCGGCATCAAGAAGCACGGCTTCGTCAAATACTTCAAGAACTCGCTGATCCCGCCGGCACCGTGGTACATCCTGCCGCTGCTGATCCCGATCGAGCTCTTCTCGACCTTCATCGTCCGGCCGTTCTCGCTCGCGGTTCGTCTCTTCGCGAACATGTTCGCCGGTCACATGCTCCTGCTGGTCTTCACGCTCGGCGGTTTCGCGATGCTGAGCGCCAACGCCTGGCTGGCTCCGGTCTCGGTGCTCTCCTGGGTGATGACCATCGCGCTCACCTTCCTCGAGTTCCTGGTGATCTGCCTGCAGGCATACGTCTTCACCGTCCTCACCGCCAGCTACGTGCAGGGCGCGCTCGCCGACGAGCACTGATCCACCGCACCAACCGTTGTCGTCCCGCGTGAGAGTCACGCGTGATAACCAGGAGGAACCACACCAATGGACGCTAGCGTTCTCGCCGAGGTCACCGGTAGCACCGCTGCCATCGGCTACGGCCTCGCCGCCATCGGCCCCGGCATCGGCGTCGGCCTGGTCTTCGCCGCCTACATCCAGTCGACCGCCCGCCAGCCGGAGTCGTCCCGGATGACCCTGCCGTACGTCTGGATCGGCTTCGCCGTCATCGAGGCGCTGGCGCTGCTGGGCATCGCCTTCGGCTTCATCTGGGCCGGTTCGGCTTCCTGATCCCGCCCCTAGACCGGGAGGCAATCATGTACTTCCTCGCCGCTGAGGGTGGTGAGTCCGCCCACAACCCGATCATCCCGCTCTGGCAGGAGGTCGTGGTCGGTTCGGTGGCCTTCGCCGTGCTCTGCTTCGTGTTGATGAAGTTCGTCTTCCCGCGCATGGAGCAGACGTTCCAGGCTCGGGTCGACGCGATCGAGGGCGGCATCAAGCGCGCCGAGGCCGCCCAGGCCGAGGCGAACCAGCTGCTCGAGCAGTACCGTGCCCAGCTCGCTGAGGCCCGGACCGACGCCGCCAAGATCCGTGACGACGCGCGGGCCGACGCCGAGGGCATCCGGCAGGACATCCTCGCCAAGGCGCGGGAGGAGTCCGACCGGGTCATCCAGGCCGGCAAGGACGCGCTCGCCGCCGAGCGGGCCACCATCGTGCGCGAGCTGCGCGCGGAGGTCGGCACCATCGCGGTGGACCTGGCCAGCAAGATCGTCGGCGAGTCGCTCGCTGACGAGGCACGGCGCAAGGGCACCGTCGACCGGTTCCTGAGCGGTCTCGAGAGCACGGGGGCCCGCTGATGCAGGCCGCCAGCCGGGAGTCGTACAAGATCGCGGCCGAGCGCCTCGACGAGTACGTCCGCGGCGCGGAGCCGTCGGCGGTGGCCTCCACCGCCGACGCCATCCTCTCCGTGGCGTCCCTGCTGCGGCGGGAGCCGCGGCTGCGTCGGGCGCTGTCCGAGCCGGCCCGTTCCGGTGCGGACCGCGGCGCGCTGCTCGGCGACATGCTGGGTGGGCGGATCGGCGCCGACGCGCTCGACCTGCTCGTCTCGCTGGTCTCCGGCCGTTGGTCGGCACCGTCGGAGTTGCTCGACGGCACCGAGCGCCTCGGCGTGGAGGCGCTGCTCGCCAGCGCCGACAAGGCCGGCGAGCTGGGCGAGGTCGAGGACGAGCTGTTCCGCTTCGGCCAGGTCGTGGCCGGTCAGCCGGCGCTGAGCAACGCGCTCGCCGACCCGGTCGCCCCGATCGAGCAGCGGGCCACCCTGGCCCGCGAGCTGCTCGCCGACAAGGCCCGTCCGGTCACCGTCCGCCTCGTCGAGGCGGCGCTCGGCGGGTTCGGGGGACGCTCCTTCAGCGGAGCGCTCACCCGGCTGGTCGAGCTGGCCGCCGACCGGCGTGACCGGCAGGTGGCGTACGTGACCGTCGCGGCCCCGTTGAGTGACGAGGACGAGCGTCGGCTGGGTGCGAGCCTCACCGCGATATACGGTCGAGAGGTGTCCGTCAAGCAGACGGTCGACCCCGCCGTCCTCGGTGGCGTGAGCGTCCGGGTCGGCTCCGACCTGTACGACGGCACCATCCTGCGCCGCCTCAACGAGACCCGCAACGCGCTCGCGAAGCGCTGAACGGCTTCGCCGCCCCGCGGCTGAGCGGCTCAGCCGCCCAGCGACTGAGCGGCTTCGCCGCCCAGCGCCCGGATTGACAGACGCCATTCGGACCGGTTGGTACTAGGTATCCCGGGCCCCTGAATTTTAAGGAAGCAGAGGATGGCCGAGCTGACCATCTCGACGGAGGAGATCCGCGGCGCCCTGGAGCGCTACGTCTCCTCCTACACGTCCGACGTCTCCCGCGAGGAGGTCGGCACCGTCGCCGACACCGGTGACGGCATCGCCCACGTCGAGGGCCTGCCCTCGACCAAGACCAACGAGCTCCTGGAGTTCGAGGACGGCACGCTCGGCGTGGCGTTGAACCTCGACGTGCGGGAGATCGGCGTCGTCGTCCTCGGTGACTCCGCCAAGCTGGAGGAGGGGCAGCGGGTCAAGCGCACCAACCGGGTGCTCTCGGTTCCGGTCGGTGACGCCTTCCTCGGCCGCGTGGTCAACGCGCTCGGCCAGCCGATCGACGGGCTCGGCGACATCGCCGACGAGGGCTACCGCGAGCTGGAGCTGCAGGCTCCGAACGTGATGTCCCGGCAGTCGGTGTTCGAGCCGCTGCAGACCGGCATCAAGGCGATCGACGCGATGACCCCGATCGGTCGGGGCCAGCGGCAGCTGATCATCGGTGACCGGAAGACGGGCAAGACCACCGTCGCCCTGGACGCCATCCTCAACCAGCGCGACAACTGGCGCACCGGCGACCCGAAGAAGCAGGTTCGCTGCATCTACGTCGCCATCGGCCAGAAGGCCTCCACCATCGCCTCGATCAAGGGGCAGCTGGAGGAGGCGGGCGCGCTGGAATACACCACCATCGTCGCCTCGCCGGCGTCCGACCCGGCCGGCTTCAAGTACCTCGCCCCGTACACCGGCTCGTCCATCGGACAGCACTGGATGTACGGCGGCAAGCACGTCCTGATCGTCTTCGACGACCTGAGCAAGCAGGCCGAGGCGTACCGGGCCGTGTCGCTGCTGCTGCGTCGCCCGCCGGGCCGTGAGGCGTACCCGGGTGACGTCTTCTACCTGCACTCCCGCCTGCTGGAGCGCTGCGCGAAGCTCTCCGACGAGCTGGGTGGCGGCTCGATGACCGGTCTGCCGATCATCGAGACGAAGGCCAACGACATCTCGGCCTTCATCCCGACCAACGTCATCTCGATCACCGACGGCCAGATCTTCCTGGAGACCGACCTGTTCAACCAGGGCGTTCGTCCGGCGATCAACGTCGGCACCTCGGTCTCCCGGGTCGGCGGCGCCGCCCAGGTGAAGCCGATGCGCAAGGTCGCCGGCTCGCTGCGGCTCAACCTGGCCCAGTACCGCGAGCTGGAGGCGTTCGCCGCCTTCGCCTCCGACCTGGACCGGGCCTCCCGGGCCCAGCTGGACCGCGGTGTCCGGCTGGTCGAGCTGCTCAAGCAGCCGAACTACTCGCCGTACCCGGTGCAGGAAGAGGTCGTCTCGGTCTGGGCCGGCACCGAGGGCAAGCTGGACGACATCCCGGTGGGTGACATCCGGCGCTTCGAGGCCGAGTTCCTCCAGTACCTGCGGCACAAGCACGAGGGTGTGCTGGCCGGGATCGCCGACAACCAGTGGGGCGACGACATCGTCAGCTCGCTGGACACGGCGATCACCGAGTTCAAGCAGGTCTTCCTCAACAAGGACGAGGAGCGTCGGGTCAACGACGCGCCGGCCGCCCCGCTTGAGGGCGACGAGAACCGCGAGACGGTGACCCGCTTCCGCGACGGCGCGACCGACCGCCCGGCCGAGAGCTGATCTGATGGCGGCCCAGGTACGCGTTCTTCGTCAACGGATCCGCTCGGCGAAGTCGATGAAGAAGATCACCAAGGCGATGGAGCTCGTGGCGACGAGCCGGATCGCCAAGGCTCAGGCCCGGGTGCAGGCGTCCCTGCCGTACGCCCAGGCCATCACCGGTGTGCTCACGGCGCTGGCGTCCAACGCGCGGATCGACCACCCGCTGCTCACCCCGCGCGAGCGGGTGCGGCGGGCCGGCGTCCTGTTGGTCACCAGCGACCGTGGCCTGGCCGGTGGTTACAGCTCCAACGCGATCAGGATGGCCGAGTCGCTGATCGCACGCCTCAAGGCGGACGGCAAGGAGCCCGTGCTCTACGTCATCGGGCGTAAGGGTGTCGGGTTCTACCGGTTCCGCGACCGGCCGATCGAGGCGAACTGGACCGGGTTCAGCGAGCAGCCGTCGTTCGAGGACGCCCGCGCCGTGGGTGAGACGCTGATCAAGGCGTTCACCGCCGGTGCGGACGACGTCGACGGCGGTGCCGGTGCGGACGGGGTGCTCGGCGTCGACGAGTTGCACATCGTCTACACCGAGTTCCACTCGCTCATGACGCAGAACCCGGTTACCAAGATCATTGGTCCGATGCAGGTGGAGGACCGGCCGCGCTCCGAGGGGCTGCTGCCGGCGTACGAGTTCGAGCCGGAGGCGGAGGCGCTGCTCGACGCGCTCCTGCCGAGGTACATCAACACGCGGATCTACGCGGCGTTGATCGAGTCGGCGGCGAGTGAGTCGGCGGCACGGCGGCGGGCGATGAAGAGCGCCACCGACAACGCCGAAGACATGATCGAGAAGTACACGCGTGAGATGAACTCGGCTCGCCAGGCCGGGATCACCCAGGAGATCAGCGAGATCGTCGGCGGCGCCAACGCGCTGGCCGCGTCGGGAAGTGAAGTGTGATGACTGCCCCAGTAGAGACCAAGACGGCCACGGGTCGCGTGGTCCGGGTCATCGGCCCGGTCGTCGACGCCGAGTTCCCGCGCGACGCCATGCCTGCCCTGTTCAACGCCCTGAACGTCACCGTGGACCTGTCCGGCGGTGAGAAGACGCTGACCCTGGAGGTCGCCCAGCACCTGGGTGACAACCTGGTCCGCGCCATCTCGATGCAGCCGACGGACGGCCTGGTCCGCGGCGCGGAGGTTCGTGACCGCGGCGAGCCGATCACCGTTCCGGTGGGCGACGCGGTCAAGGGCCACGTGTTCAACGCGATCGGCGAGGTGCTCAACCTCAAGGAGGGCGAGACCCTCACCCCGGACGACCGCTGGGGTATCCACCGCAAGGCCCCGGCCTTCGCGGACCTGGAGCCGAAGACCGAGATGCTGGAGACCGGCATCAAGGTCATCGACCTGCTCGCCCCGTACGTCAAGGGCGGCAAGATCGGCCTGTTCGGCGGCGCGGGCGTGGGCAAGACGGTGCTCATCCAGGAGATGATCACCCGTGTTGCCCGTAACTTCGGTGGTACCTCGGTCTTCGCCGGCGTGGGTGAGCGCACCCGTGAGGGCAACGACCTCATCGCCGAGATGACCGAGTCCGGCGTCATCGACAAGACCGCGCTGGTCTACGGCCAGATGGACGAGCCGCCGGGCACCCGTCTGCGGGTGGCGCTCTCCGCGCTGACCATGGCGGAGTACTTCCGGGACGTGAAGAAGCAGGAGGTGCTGCTCTTCATCGACAACATCTTCCGCTTCACCCAGGCCGGTTCGGAGGTGTCCACCCTGCTCGGCCGGATGCCGAGCGCCGTCGGTTACCAGCCGACCCTGGCCGACGAGATGGGCGAGCTCCAGGAGCGGATCACCTCCGTCCGGGGCCAGGCCATCACCTCGATGCAGGCGATCTACGTGCCGGCGGACGACTACACCGACCCCGCCCCGGCCACCACGTTCGCCCACCTGGACGCGACCACCAACCTGGAGCGGTCGATCTCCGACAAGGGCATCTACCCGGCAGTGGACCCGCTGGCGTCCTCGTCCCGGATCCTCGCCCCGGAGTTCGTCGGCCAGGAGCACTTCCAGGTCGCCACCGAGGTGAAGCGGATCCTGCAGCGCTACAAGGACCTGCAGGACATCATCGCCATCCTCGGTATCGAGGAGCTCTCCGAGGAAGACAAGATCACCGTGGCCCGGGCCCGGCGGATCGAGCGCTTCCTGTCGCAGAACACGTACGCGGCGGAGCAGTTCACCGGCGTGCCGGGCTCGACGGTCCCGATCAAGGAGACCATCGAGGCGTTCCGCAAGATCAGCGAGGGTGAGTACGATCACTTCCCCGAGCAGGCGTTCTTCATGTGCGGCGGTCTCGACGACCTGGAGAAGAAGGCTGAGGAGCTGATGAAGGGCTGACCAGCCCCATCTGATCCGCAACAAAAAGACTGCCCCGGCAATGCCGGGGCAGTCTTTTGTTCATGTTCGCGTCCTACCATCGTCGCGGTCCGTTACTCGTGGTCGGCACTTCCGCGACTGCCGAGCTACGGTTCGTTCCGCGCGCTCACCTGAACGAGCGTTGATCTTTGCAACCTTTCGAGGACGTGCGCCCGTCTTTCTCGTCGTGGGCGTAACGAACGGAGATGCTCGTGGGTAAGGCCGGCAAGCGTGGCCGCAAGCCGTCCATCTGGCGAGGTGTGCCACGGTGGGCCAGGATCTGCACGGTGTTCGGCGCCGTGCTGACAGTGCTCAGCGGTGCGGTGCTGGTTGGCACCGAGGTGCTCATGGCCCGCTACGAGGGGGCCGTCGGCAAGGCTGACCTGTTCGGCGACCAGGCGGCGGGTGCCCAGGCGAAGAAGAGCGAGATCAAGGGTCCGCTCAACATCCTGCTCGTCGGCATCGACCCGCGTACGCCGACGGCCGCGCCACTGGCCGACTCGATCATGGTGCTGCACGTGCCGGCGTCGATGGACCGGGCCTACCTGTTCTCGCTGCCGCGCGACCTCTACGTGCAGATCCCAGCGTTCAAGAAGGCCGAGTTCCCGGGCGAGACCACGAAGATCAACGCTGCCATGTCGTTCGGCAGCAGGGTGCCGGGGGCCAACCCCGACGCGGCACGGGGTTTCGAGCTGCTGGCCACCACAGTGCAGAAGGTGACCGGCATCAAGCGCTTCGACGCTGGCGCGATCATCAACTTCACCGGCTTCCAAAAGATCGTCGACGCCATGGGTGGCGTCGACATGTACATCGAGCGCGACGTGAGGTCCGAGCACAAGAAGCCGGACGGCACGCCGCGTCCGGGCAACACCCGTGGTGAGGGCTACGTCGGCCCGCAGGCGGTCTACAAGAAGGGCAACCAGCACCTGAGTGGGTGGCAGGCGTTGGACTACGTCCGGCAGCGCTACCCGAAGAACGGCGTTCCGGACTCCGACTACGGGCGGCAGCGCCACCAGCAGCAGTTCGTCAAGGCCATGGTCGGCCAGGCGTTCAGCGCCGACGTGGTGTCCAATCCCATCAAGCTGGACAAGGTGCTCCGCGCCGCCGGGCAGTCGCTGATCTTCAACGGTCGGGGAAACAGCGTGGTCGACTTCGGGATCGCCCTGAAGGACATCCGCCCGAACACCATCGAGATGATCAAGCTGCCCGGTGGTGGCGTCTTCGACGGTAAGAAGTACCTGGGTGAGCAGTTCAAGGAAGGGGTCCCGGACTTCTTCACCGCCCTGCACAACGAGCAACTCGACCCGTTCCTGCTCGAGCACCCGGAATTCGTCAACAAGGCCAAGTAGTCCCGGCGTCGTTGTCCCCACCCGCGTTGGGCGCGCCGCGCCGTCAGGCTAGACTTTCGGCAATCCGTAGCCGCAGCAAGGAGACAGCGTGGCACAGCAGCTTCACGTCGAGCTCGTCGCCGTCGAGGAGAAGGTCTGGTCCGGTGACGCCGAGATGGTCGTCGCCCGGACGACCGAGGGCGAGCTCGGTGTCCTGCCGGGGCACGCGCCGCTTCTCGGCCAGCTCGCCGAGCCCGGCCAGGTGCGCATCAAGCTCGCCGGCGGTGAGCAGGTCGCCTACGAGGTGGCCGGTGGCTTCCTCTCGGTGAGCGCCGACGGTGTCACCGTGCTGGCCGAGAGCGCAACCCCGGTCTCCGCGCAGAGCCGCTGAGCCACACCGGGGATGGAGATCGTCGAAGGTTTCGGAATCGGCGTTGTCGTCATCCTCGGCGCGCTTCTGATCCTCTTCGTCCGGCGAGCTCTGGTCACCCGCAGCGGTGGCATCATCCGGCTCAGCGTCCGGGTCTCCACCATGCTCGACGGCCGTGGATGGTCGCCCGGCTTCGGTCGGTTCGTCGGTGACGAGCTGCGCTGGTACCGCATGTTCAGCTTCGCCATCCGGCCCAAGCGGGTGCTCTCCCGTAAAGGGCTGGCCGTGGAGCGCCGCCGGTTGCCCGAAGGTCAGGAACGGTTCTCCATGCCGGCCGACTGGGTGATTCTCCGCTGTACCAGTCACCACGCACCGGTGGAGATTGCCATGGCGCGATCGACAGTTACCGGTTTTCTCTCTTGGCTCGAGGCCGCCCCTCCGGGGGCGGTCTCGCCGCGTATGGCCTCCCAGGACTGGCCTGCTGCCTGATCTGCTCTTCGATGGTTGCTCTTTCGGGTGCCCCGGAAATCCGTCCGCCGCGCCGTGCGTCGTTCCGGCGCGGTTATTGATCACCTGCCGTTACCGGTGCGGCTGAGTCTCGCCTGTTCAGTGGCCGGGCGCGGTGATCGACTCGGGTTTCTTGAAACCGTGGTGTCCTGGTGGCCAGGATGGCCCGACTTCATGGAACCCGAGTCGATCTAGACACTGAACCGTCAGGAGGTCAGCCCTGGCGTGGCGGGGCGCCGGAGGACGAGTCGGCCTTGGCGACGCGTGGCAGCGGTCAGATCGGGAATCCCCCTCTTGACGTGGTGCGGAGTGCCGACGTTCAGCGCTTGCCGCCCGGCACCCATAGCACATCTCCTGCCGGATTTGCCGTTCTTGACAGGATAAAGAGCAGATCGGAGAGCCGGTTGAGATACTTTGCCGGGAGCGTGCTGGTTCGGTCCGGATCGTGGGCGACCAGCGCCCACGCCGCCCGTTCGGCACGCCGGGCGACGGTCCGCGCCACGTGCAGCAGCGCCGCGCCTGCGGTGCCGCCGGGGAGGATGAAGGAGTCGAGCTTGCTCAGGCGCGCGTTGTACTCGTCGCACCAGCCCTCCAGGCGCTCGACGTACTCCTCGGTCACCCGCAGCGGCGGGTACTTCGGCTCCGGCTCGACCGGGGTGGACAGGTCGGCGCCGACGTCGAACAGGTCGTTCTGCACCGACCCCAGCACGCCGCGAAGCTCATCGTCGAGGTTTCCCAGCGCGAGCGCGACGCCGATCGCCGCGTTGCACTCGTCGACATCCGCGTACGCGGCGATCCGCGGATCGGTCTTCGGCACCTGCTCGTTGTTGCTCAGCCTGGTCATGCCGGCATCGCCGGCCTTGGTGTAGATGCGCGTGAGGTGGACGGCCATGACGCACAGCCTACGGATACCCGACCTGACGATCCCGGCGCGGCCGGACAGCACCGCCGGCTGGCCGGTGGTGGTGGGCCCCGGCGACGCCGGCGATCCGGCGGTCAACGACGTCGACGTCATCCGGGTCCGCGGTGACGCCCGACTGGCCGGCACCGTGCACGTGGTCGGTGCCAAGAACTCGGCGTTGAAGCTGATGGCGGCGGCGCTGCTCGCCCCCGGCCGCAGCGTGATCACCAACGTGCCCCGGATCACCGACATCGCGATCATGGGGGAGGTGCTGCGCCGACTGGGCTGCGACGTCCAGTTCGACGCGGACGACCCGGTCGACCCGATGGTCGCTCGTGGTGGCGTGGCCCGGTCCCGGTCGGTGACGATCGACGTACCCGAGCAGCCGGGCGCGGAGGCCGACTACGACCTGGTCCGCCGGTTGCGCGCGTCGATCTGCGTGCTCGGCCCGCTGCTGGCGCGCCGGGGGTACGTGCGGGTGGCCCATCCCGGCGGCGACGCGATCGGGTCGCGGGGGTTGGACATGCACATCTCCGGGCTGACCCGGATGGGCGCCGAGATCTCCGGTGAGCACGGGTTCGTCATCGCGTCCGCCCCGCACGGGCTGCGTGGCGCGGACATCATGCTGGACTTTCCCAGCGTCGGCGCCACCGAGAACCTGGTGATGGCGGCGGTGCTGGCCCAGGGCACCACGATGATCGACAACGCGGCGCGGGAGCCGGAGATCGTCGACATCTGCACGATGCTCAACCAGATGGGCGCGCGCATCGCCGGCGCGGGCACGTCCACGTTGCGGATCACCGGTGTGCCCGGTCTGCGCCCGGTGCGCCACGCCACGGTGGGGGACCGGATCGTTGCCGGCACCTGGGCGTTCGGCGCGGCGATGACCCGGGGCGACGTGACGGTGACCGGGCTGGACCCGGCCTTCCTGGAGGTCGCGCTGGACAAGGTGGTCGCCGCCGGGGGGCTGGTGGAGACGCGGGGGGACGGCTTCCGGGTGCGGATGGACGAGCGGCCCCGGGCGGTGGACGTGGTGACGCTGCCGTACCCCGGCTTCGCCACCGACCTGCTGCCGATGGCGATCGGGCTGGCGGCGGTCAGTGACGGCGCGTCGCTGATCACCGAGAACATCTTCGACGGCCGTTTCATGTTCGCCAACGAGATGATGCGGCTCGGCGCGGACATCAAGACCGACGGGCATCACGCCGTGGTCCGGGGACGGGACCGGCTCTCCGGCGCCCCGGTGCGGGCCACCGACATCCGTGCCGGCGCGGGGCTGATCATCGCCGGGCTCTGCGCGGACGGGGTCACCGAGGTCTCCCACGTGCATCACGTCGACCGGGGCTACCCGGACTTCGTGGCCGACCTGCGGGCGCTCGGGGTGGCTGTCGAGCGGGGCACCACGCCGGAGGAGCCGGCGCTGGAGATTTGAGGTCGGCTCTCAGCGACCCGTCCCGACCGCCACTTAGCCATCGTTCAGGCTCGCCGACTAGGGTGCAGGCAGGCACTCAATCGCAGCGAGGGAGAAACAGATGGCGGGTCGACTCGCGGTCGTCGGGGCCGGGTTGATGGGTTCCGGCATCGCCCAGGTGGCGGCGCAGGCGGGCTGGCAGGTGACGCTGCGCGACCTGGACGCCGCGGCCACCACCCGGGGTCTGGGCGGCATTCGGAAGTCACTGGAGAAGTTCGCCGAGAAGGGCAAGATCGAGGCGTCCGAGGTCGAGGCGACGCTGGCGCGGATCACCCCGACCACCGACCTGGAGGCGGCGGCGGACGCGGACATCGTGGTCGAGGCGGTCTTCGAGCGCCTGGAGATCAAGCATGAGGTGTTCCGCGCCCTGGACAAGATCTGCAAGTCGGACGCGGTGCTCGCCACCAACACGTCGGCCATTCCGGTCACCCAGATCGCCGCGGTGACCGAGCGGCCCGAGGCGGTCGTCGGCACCCACTTCTTCTCCCCGGTGCCGATGATGCAGCTCTGCGAGCTGGTTCGCGGCTACAAGACCACCGACGCCACCCTGGACACCGCGCGGGCCTTCGCCGAGGAGATCGGCAAGACGGTCGTGGTGGTCAACCGGGACATCGCCGGTTTCGTCACCACCCGGCTGATCTCCGCCCTGGTGATGGAGGCGGTCAAGCTGGTCGAGTCCGGCGTGGTGTCGGCGGAGGACCTGGACACCGCCTGCCGGCTGGGCTTCGGGCACGCCATGGGTCCGCTGGCCACCACCGACCTGACCGGCGTGGACGTGCTGCTGCACGCCTCGAAGAACATCTACACCGACACGGCCGACGAGAAGTTCTTCCCGCCGGAGCTGCTCCAGCGGATGGTCACCGCCGGTGACCTGGGCCGCAAGACCGGCAAGGGCTTCTACACGTACTGAGGTGTGGCGGCCGGGGCGGTCAACCGCCCCGGCCGGCCGCTCAGCCGTCGCGCTTGGTGGTCCAGCGGAAGGTGGTCAGGCAGACCACCAGGCCGATCACGCACCACAGGGCGAGCACCAGCGCCACCCGGCCCAGCTCGAACGACCCGCCCGGCTCCTGGGCGCCGAAGCTTTCCGGCAGGAAGACCGCCCGCAGCCCCTGGCACATCCACTTGAGCGGGAAGAGCGCCGCCACCTGCTGCATCCAGGTGGGCAGGTCGGTGAAGACGAAGAACACCCCGGAGATGAACTGAAGGATCAGCGAGACCGGGGTGACCACCGCCGAGCCGCTGCGGGCGGTGCGGGCCAGCGACGAGATGGCGATGCCGGACAGGGTGCACGCGGTCACCCCGAGCACGGCGACCCAGCCGAAGGTAAGCCACTTCCCGGCGGTGCCCGGCAGGTCGAGGTCGAACAGCGCCACCGCGAAGGCCAGCAGCAGCGCCGTCTCGGCGATGCCGATCACGATCACCATGATCACCTTGCCGGCGAACCAGACCCACTTCGGCATCGGCGTGCCCCGGTAGCGCTTGAGCACGCCCCGATCCCGTTCGACGGGGATCCAGATACCGAGGTTCTGGAAGCTCACCGTCATCAGGCCGGTCGCGATCATGCCGGTGATGAAGTACTGGGTGAACTTCACTCCGCCGCCGATCGTCCCGTCGAAGATCGACGCGAAGATCAGGATCATGATGACCGGGAACCCCATCGTGAAGACGACGGACTCCCGGCTGCGCAGGAACTGGGTGATCTCCAGTCGGCCCTGGCGCAGGGCGAGCGCGCCGGCGCCCGGCCGCCGGCCGCGGGTCGCGGTGACCGGCGTCGCCGGCTTCGTCGTGGTCGTCATCGCGAGTGTCCGATCATCGTGAGGTAGACGTCCTCCAGGGTCGGCCGGGTCACCGTGAGACCGGGGACCTCACCGCCGTGGCGCGCGGCGAGGTCGGCCACGAAGGCCGTCGGCGTCGCGGTCTGCGCGCTCTCCACTGTCCCTTCTGGGGTACGCCAGGAGACCGTGGCGAGGGCCTCCTGTCGATTGCCCAGCCGGTTGGGAGCGGCCACCTCCACCAGTCGACCGCCGGCGATCACGCCGACCCGGTCGGCGAGGGCCTCGGCCTCGTCCAGGTAGTGGGTGGTGAGCACGATGGTGGTGCCGGCGGCGGCGAGGTCGCGGATCAGCTCCCAGAACTCGCGGCGGGCCTCCGGGTCGAAGCCGGTGGTCGGCTCGTCGAGGAAGAGCAGCTCCGGTCGGCCGATGATGCCCAGCGCCACGTCCAGGCGGCGCTTCTGCCCGCCGGAGAGGGTGTGCGTCCGGGCCTTCGCCTTGCCGGCCAACCCGACCCGCTCGATCACCTTCGCCGGGTCGTCGGCGTCGGCATAGAAGCCGGAGAAGTGCCGAATCACCTCGGCCACTGTCAGCTCGTCGAACTCGCCGGTGCCCTGGAGCACGATGCCGACCCGGGAGCGCCAGTCGATGTCCGGGTGGGCCGGGTCCGCGCCGAGCACGGAGACCTCGCCGGCATCCCGGTGCCGGTAACCCTCCAGGATCTCCACGGTGGTGGTCTTGCCGGCGCCGTTCGGGCCGAGCAACGCGAACACCTCGCCGCGGTGCACGTCGAGATCCACGCCCGCCACCGCTACGTTGTCGCCGTACGCCTTGCGCAGCCCACGTACGGAGATGGCCAGCTCGTCATCCATGCCGTCCAGTGTGCGTCCTGACCCGGCCCGCATGGTGCCCGGGGTGTGGCGGTCCGCGCCACTGCGGGAACTTGACACCCGGACGTCCCCGACATGGACCTGTGTGGTTTTGCACAGCCCTTTTTACTGAACGGTAACTTAGACTCCGGCCATGGATGAGACGGCATTCCCGGGGCGGCTGCCCGAGCGGGACCGCCCGTGGGTGATGCGCACCTACGCCGGCCACTCGTCGGCAGCGGCGACCAACGCCCTCTTCCGCCGCAACCTGGCGAAGGGGCAGACCGGGCTCTCGGTCGCCTTCGACCTGCCCACCCAGACCGGGTACGACCCGGACCACGAACTCGCCGCCGGTGAGGTCGGACGGGTCGGTGTGCCGGTGGCCCACCTCGGCGACATGCGGGCGCTCTTCGACGGTCTCCCGCTCGCCGACACGAACACCTCGATGACCATCAACGCCCCGGCGATGTGGCTGCTCGCCCTGTACGGCACCGTCGGGCTGGAGCAGGGCGCCGACCTGACCCGCTGCGCCGGCACCACCCAGAACGACATCATCAAGGAGTACCTGTCCCGGGGCACCTACATCTTTCCGCCGGCGGCGTCGCTGCGGCTCACCGCCGACGTGGTGGCGTACACGCTGCGCGAGATGCCCCGGTGGAACCCGGTCAACATCTGCTCGTACCACCTGCAGGAGGCCGGCGCCACGCCCGTGCAGGAGGTCGGCTTCGCGCTGGCCACCGCGGTCGCCGTGCTCGACGCGGTTCGCGACTCCGGCCAGGTGCCCGCCGAACGGATGGGCGACGTGGTCCAGCGGATCTCGTTCTTCGTCAACGCCGGGGTGCGCTTCGTCGAGGAGATCGCCAAGATGCGCGCGTTCGGCGTGCTCTGGGACGAGATCACCCGGGACCGGTACGGGGTCACCGACGCCCGACAGCGGCGGTTCCGCTACGGCGTGCAGGTCAACTCGCTCGGCCTCACCGAGGCGCAGCCGGAGAACAACATCCAGCGCATCGTGCTGGAGATGCTCGGCGTGACGATGTCCCGTGACGCCCGGGCCCGGGCGGTCCAACTGCCCGCCTGGAACGAGGCGCTCGGCCTGCCCCGCCCCTGGGACCAGCAGTGGTCGCTGCGGATGCAGCAGGTCCTGGCGTACGAGTCGGATCTGCTCGAATATCCCGACCTCTTCGCCGGCTCGCACGTGATGACCGCGCTGGTCGACGACATCGTCACCGGGGCGCGGACCGAGCTGGACAAGGTGCTGGAACTGGGCGGTGTCGTCGCCGCCGTGGAGACCGGCTACCTCAAGAGCGCGCTGGTCGCCTCGCTGGCCGACCGTCGTCGCCGGATGGAGTCCGGTGCCGATGTGGTGGTCGGGGTCAACAGGTACACCGAGACCGAACCCTCGCCGCTGACCGCCGCCGGTGCGGGCGCCGTCGAACAGGTCGATCCCGCCGTCGAGGCGGCCGCCGTGGATGGCGTACGCCGGTGGCGGGCCGACCGGGAGGCGGCAGTGGTCGACGCGGCGCTGACCCGGCTCCGCGCGGACGCCGCGACCACCGCCAACCTGATGCCGGCGACAGTGGAGTGCGTGCGGGCCGGGGTGACCACCGGCGAGTGGGCCGGCGCGCTGCGCCAGGTCTTCGGCGAGTACCGGGCACCGACCGGCCTGGCCGGTGCGACCGGTGGCGGCGGGGAGCCGGGTCTCGCGGCGGTCCGTGAGCGGGTCACCGCCACCGCTCGGGAGCTGGGCAGCGGCCGGCTGCGGCTGCTGGTCGGCAAGCCCGGCCTGGACGGGCACTCCAACGGTGCGGAACAGATCGCGGTACGTGCACGCGACGCCGGCTTCGAGGTGGTCTACCAGGGCATCCGGTTGACCGCGGGGCAGATCGTGGCCGCCGCGGTGGAGGAGGACGTCGACCTGGTCGGGCTCTCCGTGCTCTCCGGGTCGCACCTGGCCGCCGTGCCCGCGGTGCTCGACGGGCTGCGCGCCGCCGGACGGGCGGACCTGCCGGTGGTGGTGGGCGGCATCATCCCGGCCGGTGACGCGGACACCCTGCGGGCGGCCGGGGTCGCCCGGGTCTTCACGCCGAAGGACTTCGCCCTCACCGGCATCATCGACGACCTGGTGACGGTCATCCGTCGCGCCAACGACCTGCCCTGATCACTCGTCACCCCGGCGGGCCGGCGCGGGTCAGCGGCCGGCGTACGTCATGCAGTCGGCCATGTCGTTGTCCGGGCCGACCCTGATCGACGACGCGTGGCACTCCAACTGCTCGTTGTGCCGGCAGTCGGCGCGCTGGCAGGCGCCGACCTGCGCGATCAGGCTCTCCACACCGCCCTGCACCGGCGACTCGACGAAGGTGTGGCAGTGCGCGTGATCCATGCTGCCGATCGTGATCGCGAAGGCGTGGCAGTCACCTGACCTGTTGTACGCGCAGGCGGCGACCACGCATTCCTGGACTCGGGGCATCTCCAACGCTGCGGTCATGCCGACCTCCTCTAGGCTCCTGCCCCGATACTAGGCTTTTGTCGGCCTGACGAACCCCGGTACGGCGAGCCCGCCCGCCGTCAGACGCGGAAGCCGGCGGCGCGGGCAGCCTCCCGTTCACGACGTCGTTCGCCACGTCGGCGGATGAACCAGAAGATGAAGAAGGCCAGGCCGACCAGGAAGACGAGCACCAGCACCGGCAGGATGATCGCCACCAGGGAGACCACCACGCTGGTGGCGTCCTCGGCGGTGCTGGCCACCGGGGCGCCGAAACCGGCGGTGGCCGCGTTGACGACGGGCCGGGCCGCCGACTTGAGCAGGTGCACGCCCAGCGCCAGCAGTACGCCCGTGACGACCGGCACCCACTGGTGGGACGAGAAGAAGCTGCCCGGGTCGCTGACCGTCACCGTCTCCGACGAGGAGCCGGCACCGAAGGCCAGGCCACCGGCGGTGGGTCGGACCACTGTCTGCACCACGTCGTTGATGTGGTCGACCACTGGCACCTTGTCCGCCACCACCTCCACGGCGAGCAGTACGGCCATGATGACGATGACCCAGCCGTTGCCGAGCCAGGTCCAGCCGCTGGGCAGGTCGATCAGGTCGGTGTAGCGGCCGAGCAGACCGAGGATGAGCAGGGGTATGTAGGCGTTCAGCCCCGCCGAGGCGGCGAGACCGGTGCCGGTGAGGACTTCGAACACGATCTCAGCATCGCATCGACGCGCCAGTGCCGCTCGCTGGCGACCGGTGGGTGCTCGGCTACCCTCGTCGGGTGCGGTTGGTCATTGCGAAGTGCTCGGTGGACTACGTCGGACGGCTCTCGGCTCACCTGCCGCTGGCCACCCGGTTGCTGATGGTGAAGGCGGACGGGTCGGTGTCCATTCACGCCGACGACCGGGCGTACAAGCCGTTGAACTGGATGAGCCCACCCTGCCGGCTGGAGGAGGCCCCCGGGGTGTGGCGGGTCGTCAACAAGGCCGGCGAGGAGCTGCGGATCACCCTGGAGGAGATCTTCCAGGACACCTCGTACGAGTTGGGGGTGGATCCGGGTCTGCGCAAGGACGGGGTGGAGGCGCACCTGCAGGAGTTGCTGGCCGCCAACCCGAGTGCCCTGGGTGAGGGGTTCACCCTGGTCCGCCGCGAGTACATGACGGCGATCGGCCCGGTGGACCTGCTCTGCCGGGACGCCAACTCCGGTTCGGTGGCCGTCGAGGTCAAGCGGCGTGGCGACATCGACGGGGTGGAGCAGCTGACCCGCTATCTGGAGTTGATGAACCGCGACCCGCTGCTCAGCCCGGTCGTCGGGGTCTTCGCCGCTCAGGAGATCAAGCCGCAGGCCCGGGTGCTCGCCACCGACCGGGGCATCCGCTGTGTGGTGGTGGACTACGACAAGCTGCGCGGCATCGTGAAGGACGAGCTGACCCTCTTCTGACCCTCGGCGCCTTAGGGCCTGTTTCGTAGGAACTGGCCGGCCTGCGGCGGGCCCGGACGACGACCGGCGGCGTTGCGGTTTCGTCCGGGTACAACACCGGTATCCGGACGAAACCCCGCCTTGCCGGATCGCCGCCCGGACTCCGCCTCGGCTCGACCGCCCCTACGAAACAGGCCCTACCCGTTGCGCACCGCGATCAGCGACTTTGGCAGGCCGAACACCCGCTCCACCAGCATGGTGGAGTCGGGGAAGTAGTGCCGCATCTGCGAGCGGTCCAACAACTCGGTCCAGAGCACCTGGTGGATGGCGGCGTCGTGGCTGCGGGTGGGCTTGTGCCCCAACGGCCAGCGGCGGGCGAACGCGGTGCGCAGCCGGACCGGCAGGAACTGCATGCCCGGCGCGATCCAGTGTGGCTCGATGGGGAAGTAGCGGTAGGGCGTCTGCACCCAGTGCCGGTCGGCAAGGGAGCGGGCGGCGGCGGCGAAGCGGATCCGGCGTTCGTGCCCGCCCACGTGCTCCAGCACGGAGTTCGAGAAGACCAGGTCGTAGCTGCCCTTGACGAGGTGCGGGGGCAGGTCGCAGGCGTCGGCCTGCTCGACGTGGGCCCAGTCCGGGACGACGGTGGGCGGCGACTCCAGGTTGACGACTGTCACGCGGGCCGGCCGGACGGTGGCACGGTGCCAGGTGCCGAGCCGGCCACCGAGATCGACGACGTGCATGTCGCCGATGTCCGGGAAGGTGCGCGCCAGCCAGTCCGAGCGGTGCCGACGCCGTCGGGCGCTCCACGACTGGTCACTGTCGACAAGGCGGTAGCGCAATCGATTGGGGCCCATTTAACGCAATGTACCGCCGCGACCACGGCGTATAAACATGTGGATACGCCGATCCTTCTTGATGATCGGTTATCCGACACTTACCTCCCGTACATGACCTTGATGGCCTTGACGAGCCGGGCCACGTCGGTGGGGGTGCGGTCGAAGGTCATCGACGGCAGCAGCGACCGGGCGCGGCGTCGGGTGATCGCCTTGGTCCGACCGAACTCACGCAGGCCGTCCTCCCCGTGGATCCGGCCGAAACCGGAGTCACCGACACCGCCGAACGGCAGGGTGGACATGCCGGCGAAGGTCAGCGTGGAGTTGATCGACGCCATCCCGGAGCGCAGCCGCCGGGCGATGGACACCGCGCGCCGCCGGCCGAAGACCGAACCACCGAGGCCGTACGACAGGGCGTTGGCGCGGGTGACGGCCTCGTCGGCGTCGCGGACCCGGCTGATGGTCAGCGTGGGGCCGAAGGTCTCCTCGCGGACCGCGGCCGAGTCCTCCGGGACGTCCACCAGCACTGTGGGGTGGACGTACGGCGGCTGCACGGCGCTCGGGCCGCCGAGCACGGCGCGCCCACCGGACGTGATCGCGGCGTCGATGTGCCGACGGATCACGTCGATCTGCTGGGGCATGGTGATCGGGCCGATGTCGGTGCCCTGCGGCCCGACCGTCAGCCGACCGGCGCGGGCCACCACCTTGTCGACGAAGGTGTCGAAGACGGCGTCGACCGCGTACACCCGCTCGATGCCGATGCAGGTCTGCCCCGCGTTGGTCATGCCGCCCCAGACGCACGCCTCGGCGGCGGCGTCCAGGTCGGCGTCGCTGTCGACGATCATGGCGTCCTTGCCGCCGCCCTCGATGAGCACCGGGGTCAGCGACTCGGCGCAGGCGGCCATCACCTTGCGGGCGGTGGCGGTGGAGCCGGTGAAGGCCAGCTTGTCGACGCCGGAGCGGCACAACGCGGCGCCCACGTCGCCCTGCCCGTGCACGGCGGTGAACACCGGCTGCTCGGGCACCACCTCGGCGAAGCTGTCCACCAGCCACTGGCCGACGGCCGGGGTGTACTCGCTCGGCTTGAGCACCACGCCGTTACCGGCGGCGAGGGCGTACGCGGCGGAGCCGATGGGCGTGAAGACCGGATAGTTCCACGGCCCGATGACGCCGACCACCCCGTACGGCTGGTATTCGAGGTGCCCGGAGAACTCGGCGAGGATGAGCCGGGACCGCACCCGGCGTGGGCCGAGCACGCGCCCGGCGTTACGGGCGGCCCAGTCGATGTGCTCGATCGCGGTGACGATCTCGACGATGGCGTCGGCGACCGGCTTTCCGCCCTCGACGTGCACCAACTCGGCCAACTGCTCGATGCGCGTGGCGAGCAGGGCGCGCCAGCGCAGCATCCGCTGACGGCGGCCGGTGAAACCCAGGCTGGCCCACCACTCGCCGGCGGCGCGGGTGCGGGCGACGGCCTGCCGTACGTCGGCGTCGGTGGCGACCGGGAAGCGACCGGCCTCGACGCCGGTCGCCGGGCTGGTGGAGACCAACTGACCCGCTTCGATGACCGGAACGCCCGGGATATGCACTGCCGTCATGGCGGAAGTCTAGACCCGAGGATTACTCACCGGTAGGGTCGCCGATTCGGGGCCGGGGGGCCGGCGTCGCACCAACCCGGCCGATCGTTGATCAGTGCAGGTCAGCGTGGTGGTGGCGAACGCGGCCCGCCCGAATCGTCGAACGGCAGGTGGCCGGGAGGTGACGAGAGGCTGACCGGCCGGTCGGTATTGACGACTACCGTCTGATGGCAAGCTGACGCGCGGAGTGACGGTGTGGGGTGGAGGGCTGACTGTCCATGGAGGAACATCCGGAACTGATGCCGCTGTTGACGGTCGCGGGTGGGCCGATGCGCGGCGCGAGTTTTCGTATGCGAGCCGAGATACAGGTGATCGGCCGAGCGCCGACCGGCCAGGTGGTCATCAACGACCCGCACCTGAGCCGTCGCCACGCCGAGGTGTGGCTGGCGCCGGAAGGGCCGTCCCTGCGGGACCTCGGCTCGACAAACGGCACCTGGCTCAACGACCGGCGGATCACCGAGGTGGAACGACTCTCCGACGGTGACGTGATCCGGCTGGGCCGTACCGAACTGCGCCTGTTCGACCCCGGGGTGGCGCTCACCGACCCGGTGGGGCTCAGCTTCGGCCCGTCCCGGCGCGACGTCCGGCCGACAGTGCCGCTGCCCCTGGCCACACCGCCGGGCACCCGCCGCTGACCGCCTGGCGGTCAGCCACACCGGGCTGCCGCGCTGGATGGCGGTCCGACACCTGGACCGGCGGGAACACCCGTGGCAGCATGCCGCGGATGGAAACCGAGCAGCGGATCGTGACGGCGAACGGCATCACCCAGGCGGTACAGGTGGCCGGTCCACCGGACGGCGCGCCGGTGCTGCTGATCCACGGCAACTGCTCGTCCGCGCTGTTCTGGGAGCCGCTGGTCCGCCGGCTGCCATCGACGCTACGGGTGGTCGCCCCCGACCTGCGGGGGTACGGCGACTCCGCGACCGCTCCGGTGGACGCCACCCGGGGCCTGCGGGACTTCGCCGACGACGTCGCCGCCCTGCTGGCCGACCCCACGCTCTTCGCCGCCGACGCGCGCCCGGTGGTGGTCGGGCACTCCCTCGGCGGCGGGGTGGCGATGAGCCTGCTGGTCGACCACCCGCACCGGGTGGGGGCGTTGCTGCTCGCCGCGCCGGTCTCCCCGTACGGCTTCGGCGGCACCCGCGACCTGACCGGCACGCCGACCACCCCCGACTTCGCCGGCACCGGCGCGGGCACCGCGAACCGGGACTTCGTGGCCCGACTCGCCGCCGGTGACCGGAGCGCCGACGCGCCGGCCAGCCCGCGCGCCGTCCTGCGAAGCACCTATGTGGCCGATCCCGCCTCGCTCGGCGCGGACGAGGAACTGCTGCTGGACACCGTGCTCTCCACAGCGACCGGGGACGACAACTACCCGGGCACGGCAGTGTCGTCGGAGAACTGGCCGGGCACCGCGCCGGGGGAGCGCGGCGTGCTCAACGCGCTCGCGCCGACCTGGTTCCGGCTCGCCGACGACCTGGTGGCCGTCGCCGAGAAACCGCCGGTCACCTGGGTACGCGGCGACGCCGACGTCATCGTCTCGGACACCTCGCTGTTCGACCTGGCGTACCTCGGGTCGCTGGACCTGGTGCCCGGCTGGCCCGGCGCGGACGCCTGCCCGCCGCAGCCGATGGTCGGCCAGACCCGGGCGGTGCTCGACCGGTACGCGGCGGCCGGCGGGGCGTACCACGAGGTGGTGCTGCCCGCCTGCGGACACAGCCCGCACCTGGAGCGCCCGGCGGAGTTCGTCGCCGAGTTGTTGGCCCTGACCAGCGGGTCGACCGCCTGACCGACGGCCCGACGGTCGGCCGGAAAGCAGCGCCGTGCCGTGGGTGAAATATGCCACGGCGTCTCGACAACTCACCGTCACGTGGCAGACTCGCGCGCATAACCTTAGCGGCCGTTCAGTGGTCGTGCGGAGTCTCTGGGGAGGCCGGTCGTGGCGCGCGAGTTCAGCACCGTAGGCGTGGTCGGGCTGGGCACCATGGGTGCCGGCATCGTCGAGGTCTTCGCCCGCAACGGCATCGACGTGGTGGCCGTGGAGATCTCCGCACCCGCCCTGGAACGCGGCCGGGCCACCCTGAAGGGCTCCACCGACCGGGCGGTCGCCAAGGGCAAGCTCGCCGAGGCGGACCGCGACGCCCTGCACGAGCGGGTGCACTTCGCGGTCGGGCTGGACGCGCTGCACTCCGTCGACCTGGTCATCGAGGCGGTGCCCGAGCACCTGGACCTCAAGCAGCGGATCTTCGCGGAGCTGGACCGGGTCTGCCGCCCCGACACGATCCTCGCCACCAACACCTCGTCGCTGAGCGTCACCGAGATCTCGGTGGCCACCAGCCGACCCAACCAGGTCATCGGCATCCACTTCTTCAACCCGGCCCCGGTGATGAAGCTGGTCGAGGTGGTCCGCACCGTCGTCACCGCGCCCGAGGTGGTCGCCGACGTGGAGGCGCTCTGCGCCCGGCTCGGCAAGGTCGACGTCACCATCAACGACCGGGCCGGCTTCATCGCCAACGCGCTGCTCTTCGGCTACCTCAACCACGCCGTCGGCATGTTCGAGTCGCACTACGCGACCCGGGAGGACATCGACGCCGCGATGAAGCTCGGCTGCGGCCTGCCGATGGGCCCGCTGGCGCTGATGGACCTCATCGGTCTGGACACCGCGTACGAGATCCTCGACACCATGTACCGGCGCGGCGGGCGGGACCGCCGGCACGCCCCGGTGCCGCTGCTCAAGCAGATGGTGACGGCGGGACTGCTCGGCCGGAAGTCCGGCCGGGGCTTCTACACCTACGAGCGGCCCGGCTCCCCGGTGGTCGTACCGGATGAGGCGACGCCGCTGGCCACGGAGTCGGCGCTCGCCGACGGGGCTCGCGCCATCGCGAAGGTGGGCGTGGTGGGTTCCGGGACGATGGCCACCGGGATCATCGAGGTGTTCGCGAAGGCCGGCTACGAGGTCGTCTCGGTCACCCGCGGCGCGGAGAAGTCCGCGAAGGTCTGCGAGGCGGTGAAGACCTCGCTGAACAAGGGCGTGGTGCGCGGCAAGCTCGCCGAGGCCGACCGGGACGCCGCGCTGGGCCGGATCAGCTGGTCCGCCACGCTCGACCACCTCGCCGACGTCGACCTGGTGGTCGAGGCGGTCGTCGAGGAGTTGAGCGTCAAGAAGGCCCTCTTCGCCAGCCTCGACGAGATCTGCAAGCCGGGCGTCGTGCTGGCCACCACCACCTCGTCGCTGCCGGTGATCGACGTGGCGATGGCCACCCAGCGGCCGGCCGACGTGGTGGGGCTGCACTTCTTCAACCCGGCGCCGGTCATGCCGCTGGTCGAGGTCGTCCGCACCATCCGCACCTCCCCGGAGGCCACCGCCACCGCCCGCGCCGTCTGCGCCGCCCTCGGCAAGACCGGCGTGGTCTGCGGCGACCGGTCCGGGTTCATCGTCAACGCGCTGCTCTTCCCGTACCTGAACGACGCGGTGAAGATGCTGGAGGCCAGCTACTCCACGGCCGACGACATCGACCACGCCATGAAGCTGGGCTGCGGCTACCCGATGGGCCCGTTCGAGCTGCTGGACGTGGTGGGGCTGGACGTCTCCCTGGCCATCCAACGCGAGCTGTACCTGGAGCTGCGCGAGCCGGGCTTCGCGCCCGCGCCGCTGCTGGAGCACCTGGTCACCGCCGGCTATCTGGGCCGCAAGACCCGCCGCGGCTTCCGCGACCACTCACACCGCTGACCGGGTCAACGCCCGTGGGCGCTGGGCGCGTCTGCAGGGTGTGACCTTCGAGGAGTACGTCAGCAGCCGGGGTCCGGCGCTGGTCCGGCTCGCCCGGCTGCTGACCGGTGACGAGCACCGGGCCGAGGACCTTGCCCAGGACGTGCTGTCCCAGGCGTACGTGCAGTGGCGCCGGATCGCCCGTGCCGACCGTCCGGACGTGTACGTGCGCCGGATGCTGGTCAACGCCAACATCTCCTGGTGGAGGCGACGGTCCAGCCGGGAACTGGTCGTCGACACCTTCGCCGAGCGGGCGCACCGGGGCGACCTGGGCGGCGAAGCGGCCGACCGGGACGAGATGTGGCGGCTGATCCTGGGCCTGCCCGACCGTCAGCGGGCGGTCCTGGTGCTGCGCTACTACGAGGACCTCGACGACGCGACGATCGCGCAGATCCTGAACTGCTCGCCGGTCACCGTCCGTACCCACGCGATGCGGGCGCTCGCCAACCTCCGGGAGCGCTGCGGTGCCCCGGCCAGCAACGGGAGCCGACCGTGACAGACCTCGACGAGCGGATCATCTCCACCCTGCGGAAGCACGCCGAGGGTCAGGTGGACATCAGCCGGTTGACCAGCGGGGCGGTTGCCCGGGGCCGGGCCCGGCGGATGCGGCGACGGGCCGCGGTGGGCGGGACGGCGCTCGGCGTGGTGACCGTGCTCGGCCTCGGCGTGGCGGGCGGCGGTGGGCTGCCCGTGCGGGTGCCGTGGACGGGGGCGAAACCGGCAGACCAGGCGGCCACGCCGGCGGCGGCCCCCGGGGTGCCGGGGGCACTCACCCGGCCTGATCTGGTCGGAAAGGACCCCGGTCTGCTGCACTTCGGCGTCGACCCGGCTCACGCCCGCTACCTGAGCTGGCGGTCGGCGGCCGGCCTGGAGAGCGCCCAACTGGATCTCGGCGGTGCGGCGCCGGTCAGTTTCTCCCTCGCCCGCAGCGCCGCCGTCGCCGAGGAGGTCCACCTGGAGGGCGACAGGTACGTCCCGCAACCGGCGGACCCGCCCTACGACGGTCAGTTGAATCGGTTCTCCCTGGACGTGGCCGACAGTGACCCGATCTGGGTGCTGCGGTGGCAGCCGGTGCCCGGCCTCTTCGCCCGCCTGCGCACGGTGGCGCCCACCGACGCGGCGCTGCAGGCGGCCAGGAGCGCGCTGCGGCTGGATGTGGCGCACCGGTGCAGCGCCCCGATGCGGCTCGCCGCGATGCCGGCCGGGGCGTGGAGTGCCGGATGCGAGGTCACCGTGGCCAACCTCCCGGCCGCGCTGGACGTCTCGCTGGTCGTCAACGGGAGCGGGTTCCGCTCGATGGAGGTGCGGCTCCGATCCCCGCACAGCATCGTCGGTGACCGCCCGGAACCCAACGCGACGGCGGCCGGGCGGCCGGTCTACGTCGACCCGCAGGGCGAGACGATGGAGTTGCTCGACATCCCGAAGGCCCAAGTCACCGCCGGTTGGGGCCGGCCGAACGAGGGTTTCACCGAGGAGGACGCGGCGACGGTGCTGGGCGGGGTGCAGGTCGCCGAGCACCTGGACCGACCCACGACCTGGTGACCGCCCCGGGCGGCCGCACCCGCCGGACGTACGCTTGGTGACTGTGAGCCCCCGTCGCAATCGCCCTCGCCGGGACGAGAACGCCAACCTGGACGCCGACCGGGTCCGGCAGGGCGTCGCCTCGGTGCAGCAATGGACCGACGGCGCCTGGCAGGTACGCGGCATCGGCGCCGGCGCGTCGGTCAAGACGTACCGTTGCCCCGGTTGTGACCAGGAGATCCGACCCGGGGTGGCGCACCTGGTGGCCTGGCCGGCGGACGGCCTGGGTGACCTGACCGACCGGCGGCACTGGCACAGCGGCTGCTGGCGGGCCCGGGACCGGCGCGGCCCGGCGGTGCAGCGCGGCCGGGGCACCCCGCGCTACTGAGCTGGCCCACCGGGACGCCTCGCGCGTGCGGCCCGAGCGACCTGGGTCACCCTCTTCCCGCCTGGGCGGGCGGCGGCGGCGACTTCGCGACAGACTTGGGCGGTGAGCACAGCGATCCGCGCGTCGTCGATCCTGCCCGGCCGCCGGGAGGACATCGAGCTGCACACCGCCGACGGTCTGCGGCTGGTCGGTGAGCTGGCCCTGCCGGCCGACCGGCCGCCGGTGGCCACCCTGGTCTGCCTGCACCCGCTGCCCACCCACGGCGGAATGATGGACAGCCATGTGTTCCGCAAGGCGGCCTGGCGGCTGCCCGCGCTGGCCGACCTGGCGGTGCTGCGGTTCAACACCCGGGGCACCAGCAGCGTGCGCGGCACCAGCGAGGGAGCCTTCGACGGCGCGGTGGGCGAGCGGTACGACGTGGCCGCCGCCATCGAGTACGCGGAGTTCGCCGAACTGCCAAACATCTGGCTCGTCGGCTGGTCGTTCGGCACCGACCTGGCGCTGAAGTACGGCTGCGACCCGGCGATCGCCGGGGCGATCCTGCTCTCCCCGCCGCTGCGCTTCTCCGCCCCGGAGGACCTGGCCACCTGGGCCAGTTCGGGTCGGCCGCTGGTGGCGTTGGTGCCGGAGTTCGACGACTACCTGCGCCCCACCGAGGCGGGGGAGCGGTTCGCCGCCGTGCCGCAGGCCGAGGTGGTCGGGGTGCCGGGTGCCAAGCACCTCTGGGTGGGCGACGCGGAGACGGTCCTCGATGAGATCGTCCGGCGGGTCAACCCGGCCGTCGAGGTGCCGCTGCCGACCACCTGGGACGGCCCGATGGAGGCCGGCGACGTCAGCGCGTACGCCGACCGTACGGTGGCTGCCTTCGCCGACACGCCCGTCCCCGGCCCGGCCGCCGGTCAGGCCGACTGACCCGGACGTCTCCCGCTCCCGCTCCCGGTCCCGGTCCCGGTCTCAGCCCCGGTCCCGGTCCCGGTCCCGCGCATCCTCGCGTGCCCGCACCAAGATCGTGCTCGATCCCGGAAGTAGTGGCATCAGAAGATGGCGAGGCCACTACTTCCGGGATCGAGCACGATCTTGGCGGGGCGGCGCGGGCCGGCGCGGGACCTGGCGGCGTGGGACCTGTGCGGCGCGGGACGGGGCGGTGCGGGCAGCGCGGGGCGCGGCGGGCTGGCGCGGGGTGCGACCTCAGCGGCGTTGCTGGCGGGGCAGCACCACCTCGCGCAGGATCAGTTGCAGGGCGGCCACCGTGGGGATGGCGATCAGCGCGCCCACCACGCCCAGCAGTGACACCCCGAGCAGCGCGGCCAGCAGGGCGGCCACCTCGTTGACCTCCACCGAGCGCCGCATCACCTTCGGGTAGATGAGGTAGTTCTCCACCTGCTGGTAGATGAGGAAGAAGACCGCGCAGGCGATGCCGGTGGGCAGGTCGGCGGCGAAGCCGACCAGGCTCACGATCACCGCGCCGAGGGTGGCGCCGATCTGCGGGATCAGGTCGGTCACCGCGACGACCACGGCCAGCGCGAACGGGTACGGCAGGTCGACGATCAGCGCGAAGACGAAGGTGGTCGCGCCGGCCAGCACCGCGATGCTCAGCGCGCCGACCATGTAGGAGCCGACCTTTGCCAAAATTTCGTCACCGATCAGCTGCACCCGTTCCCGGCGCGACCGGGGCACCAACGAGTAGCCCAGCGAGCGCAGCCGGTCGAAATAGGCCAGGAAGTAGATCGTCAGCACCAGCACGGTCAGCGTCCGGAACACCGTGCCGAAGATCAGTTGCGCGCCGCCCAGCACCCCGCCGAGCGCCCGCCCGACCGTCTGGGCGTTGGCGGCGTTCTGCACCCGCTCCACCACGTCGTACCGCTCCACCAGGTCATTGACCGTCGGGTTGCGGCGCAGCTCGTCGAGCAGGCTCGGGATCTGATCGATGAACTGCCCCGACTGGGTGACGATCGGCGGGACCAGCGCCACCACGCCGCCGCAGAGCAGCAACACCACTGTCAACGCCACCGCGGCCACCGCCAGGCCGTGCGGCACACCCCAGCGGCCCAGCCGGACCACCGCCGGGTTGAGACCGACAGCGAGGAAGAGCGCGATCACCACCAGCACCAGGATGCCGCCGGCATTGCGAATCCCCAGATAGAGGGTGTACGCCAGCAGCACGCCCAGCGCGCCGGTGAAACCGATCAGGAAACTGCTGCGGCGCAGTGGCCGCCCCGGCGTGCCGAACTTTCCGGACGGGACCGCGGGCGGCTCGTCCGGGTCGATCCCCGGGGCGGGAACCGGCACCGGCGGTGGCGTCTGCACCGGCTGGGGACCTGCTGTCCGCTGTGCTTGCGCTGCCTGCGGAGTTTCCGCTGGGTGCGGTGTTTCCGCCGGCTCGGGTGTTTGCGCCGGCTGCGGTGTTTGCGCTGGCGGGGGACCGGCGGTCACGTCCGGGTCGTCGCCAGCCGGGTCGTGCTGTGGCACCAGGGACCTCCCGGCTCAGGCCGTCGGACGACGGGCGACGACCACGAACGCCCGCCACGCGGCAGGCGCGAACACCAGCACCGGGCCGGTCAGGTCCATGAGGTCACGACTTCCTTCATCAGTTCGATCGACTGGCGGCGGGACAACGCACCGTTTCTGATCATCTCGCCACGCGCCAGCAGCGTAGCCACCTCATGGTCGCCATCGACCACGCGACCGTCAATCCGGTGTGCCCCATGTGCCCCACCCAACCACCGTCAGCGCCCCCGGCCGGATTGAACGGTCCGGAAAGGCCGACGACACCCCGGACGTCGACCAGGCTCGTAGATCTTGGACAGTTTCCGTCACGTCCTGACGGAAACTGTCCAAGATCTGGTGGTGAGGCGGCGTCCCGGCGGTGAAGGCTGTTCAGATGCTGCCCGCCGACGACGCCGACGCCCTCGACTGGCTCGCCTTCGAGCAGGCGGGCGTGCTGACCACCGCGCAGGTCGCCGGGCTGCTCAGCGAGGGGCGGTGCGGGGCCGGATCCGCACCGGCCGGTGGCGGTCGATCTGCCGGGGGATCCTGCTGACCGGCAACGGCCGCCTGACCCGCGACCAGCAACTGTGGGTTGCGGTGCTGGCCGCCGGACCGGGCGCGATGCTGGCCGGGGTGACCGCAGCCGCCGAGGCCGGGGTACGGGGGCTGCGCCGCGAACCACTGCACGTGCTGGTGCCGGCCGCTCGCCGTGCGGCGCGGACCACACTGCGTCGCCTGCCGATCGACATGCCAGCGGTGCTGGTGCATCGCACGACGGTGCTGCCCGAATCACACCGTCAACTCGCCCGCCCGCCGCGTACCACGACGGCGCGGGCCCTGGTGGACGCGGCAGGCTGGGCGGCCGGCGTGGACGAGGCGCAGGCGGTGCTGGCCGCCGGTTGCCAGCAACGCCGGGTGATGCCCGAGGAGTTGCGGGCGGTGCTCGACGTGCTGCCCCGGGCGCCGCGCCGGCACCTGATCGGGCAGACGGTCGGCGACATCGCGGGCGGCGCACAGGCGCTCTCCGAGATCGATTTTCTGCGGCTGTGCCGCCGGCACCGGCTGCCCGCACCCGATCTCCAGGAACACCGGGTTGACGCGGCCGGCCGCAACCGCTGGCTGGACGCGTACTGGCGGAAGTGGCGGGTGCAGGTGGAGGTCGACGGGGCGCACCACATGGACGCCAGGCAGTGGGCGGCGGACATGCGTCGGCAGAACGACGTCTGGACCAGCGGCGACCGGATCCTGCGCTTCCCGGCCTGGCTGGTCCGTGCCCGCCCGGACGAGGTCGCCGACACCGTCCGCCGCGCTCTCGTAGCGGCCGGCTGGACCACCACCCCACCGCTGCGCCACCCAACGGCAAAGTGAATCTTGGACACTTTCCGTCCAACACCTGACGGAAAGTGTCCAAGATCTCGAAGCCTGGATGGGGCGGTCAGTCCTTGTCGAGGGTGACCTTGCTGGGCTTGGCGCTGCGCTCGTCGGTGGTCGGCTTACTGGGTCGCTTGCCGTTCTCGCCGGTGCTAGTGATCTTGGTGGGCTTGGCGCCCCGGCCACCCTCGCCCGGAACGGCGGCCACTGTCGGCTCCCCGTCCACCCCGGCGCTCGCCGTCCCACCGTCCACGGTGGTCACCGGCTCGGCCACCGGCCGCGTCGTGGGCTGCCCCGACTCGTCCGCACTCGCGTTCACCGGCTGCCGGGTGTCGGCGGGCTCCGCCTTCAGCCCGGTGCCCGTACCCGACTCGCCCGGACCCGACCGGGCGCCGGTGCCGGCGGAAACGCTCACGCCGTCGTCCCCACCACCGGACAGGTCCGCGCTCGCGTCGGACGCCGCGTCCGGTGCGGTCGGGCCGTCGATCGGGCCGGCGACACTCTGCAACCGCAGCTCGGACATCTGACGCTGGAGCTCGTCGGACTCCTGCCGGGCCTTCCAGGTCTCCTGCCGCAGATCCGCGAGCTGCTGCTGGGCCTGGGCGATCTCCAGCATCACCTGGGCCAACTGCTGCCGGCCCGCCGCCGCCTCCTGCTGCGTCGCCGCCAGGTGCTGCTGGGTGGTGGCCAGGTGCTGCTGCGTGGTGGCCGCGTACTCCTCGAACTGCCGCCGGGACGCCGCGACATGCTCGTCGGCCTTGCGGCGCTTGTCGCCGGCCTCGGTCTCGGCCCGGCTCAGCAGCTCGGTGGCCTCCGCCTCGGACCGCTGGCGCAGCGCCGCCGCGTCCTGCTCGGCCGCCTGACGGATGCCGGCCGCACCCTGTTCGATCTCGTTCTTGCGGGCGGTGTACGCGGTCTCCAGCTCGTTCTTGCGGGTGGAGTACTCCGTCTCCAACTCGTCGCGGCGGGTGGTGAGGCCGCTCTCCAGCTCCTGCTGACGGCTGGTGAACGCGGCTTCCAGCTCCTGCTGGCGTGCCGCGTGCTGCTTGTCCAACTCGTCGCGGCGCTTGGCGAACTCCTGCTCGGCCGCGGACCGTCGCTGCGCCAGCTCCCGGTCGGCCGCCTCCCGACGGGAGTTGACCTCCTGTTCCACCCCGGCCCGCCACGCGCCCAGTTCCTGCTGGGTCTGCGCCCGGGTCTGCTGCACGTACGCCTCGGTCTCGGTGCGCATCCGCTGCACGTACGCCTCGGTCTCGGCGCGGCTGCGCTTCGCCGACTCGGTGGCCTGCGTCGTCAGCCGCTCGGCCTCCTGCTGCGCCTTGGCGCGGGTGGCCCGCCCGGCCATCGACGCGTCGTCGATGATCTGCTTGGCCTCCTGCTGCGCCTTGGCGTGGGTGGCCCGCCCGGCCTCGGTCGCGGTGTCGGTGAGCCGTTTGGCCTCCTGGAGGGCCTTGGCATGCACCTCCTTGGCCGCATCGCGCAGATCGCTGGCCTCCTGCCGGGCGTTGGCCAGCGTCTCGCGGGCCGTCTCGCGCAGCTTGGTGGCTTCCTGCTGGGCCCGGGTGTGGATCTCCTTGGCGGAATCCCGCAGCTGGGTGGCCTCCTGCTGGGCCTTCGCCAGCGCGTCCTGCGCCGCCTTGCGCAACTGCGCCGACTCGTCCTTGGCCGACCGCAGGGTTTCCTCCGCCTCGGCCCGCCGGGCGGCGCTGTGCCGCTCCTCCTCCGCGCGCCGGGCGGCGAGAGCGATCTCGAAGTCCTTCAGCGCCCGCGCGGCCTGCTCGCGGGCCTCCTCGATGATGTGCTCGGCGGCGGCGCGGCGGGCATCGAGCTCCCCGTTGGCGTCGGCGAGGATCTGCTCGGCCTGCTCCTCGGCGAGAGTGAGGATCGACTCGACCCGCGGGCCGAGATGGCGGAACGACGCCCGGTCGACCACGTTCATCTGCTTGCGCACCTGGGTCAGGTCACGCTGCAGAACCTCGACCTGGCCGGCGAGCTTGTGGATCTGTGTGTACGCCTGTTCCCGTTCGGAGGCGAGGGTCGCTATCTCGTGCTCAGCACGCGCGACATAACGGTCGACCTGTTTCTTCTCGTACCCCCGCAGAGCGGACTCGAAGCTGGGCTCCGTCGTCACGTCCCCGCCAAGGGCGAACAGTTCCTCGCCGTGCGACATGCCCCCATCCTCACACGCAACGGGCCCTGCTGGGGCGATACGGACGGGCCTTGTGGGAGCTACTTCACTCCGTCGCGGCCGACGGATACCACGGGTAGGGAAACGCATACGGCGCGAGGTGGCACCGGTCACCCGGTGTCACCTCGCGCCGTCGATGCCCCGACCTGACGCCTCGCGTCAGCCGGCGGTCTCCGCGGGCACCCGCTCCTGACCGCCGTCGTTCTTCTTGGCGTCCGGCTTGGCAGCCGGAGCGGCCTGCGCCGGCATTCCCGGAACGATGCCGGCGAGCCCGGAGAGCATCTGACCCAGCTGAGAGGTGACAGCGTCCTTCTGGCGGGTGAGGTCCTCGACCTCGCGGCGGGCGGCCTGCGTGGTGAGCTCCGCCTCGGTGCGAGCCTCGGTGAGCAGGCGCTGCGACTCGGCCTTCGCCTCGTTGAGGGTCTTCTCCGAGTGGGCCTTGGCCTTGTCGATCGTCTCGGCGGCGTTGCGCTCCGACTCGATCCGCCGCGCCTCGGCGCGCTGCTCGATCTCCTTGGCCCGCTCCTGCGCGGCCCGGGCCCGCTGCTCGGCCTCGCTGACCAACTTCTGGGTCTGCGCGACCTGGGCGGCGTGGCGCTCGGACTCCTCGCGCTCGGCCTTCTCCCGCCGCTCGGCCAGCTGAAGCTCCAGGGCCTGCAGGTCCTTGTCGCGCTTGTCCCGCGCGTCGGTGAGCAGCTTGGTCGCCTCGGCGCGCTTCTCCTCAGCTTCGCGGGCGGCCTTCGCCCGCTGCTGGGTGATCTCCCGCTCGGCGGTGGCCCGCAGGGTCGCGACCTCCCGCTCGACAGTCGACTTCAGCTCGGCCACCTCGTGCGCGGTGACGGTACGCAGCTGCTTGGTCTCACGGTCGGCGTCGGCGCGCAGCGTGTCAGCCTCCCGGCGGGCCTGCACCCGGACCTCGGCGGCCTCACGCTCGGCGGCCGTGCGCAGGTTGCCCGCCTCGCGCTCGGCGCTCGCCTTCATGGCAGCGGCCTCGGCGCGGGCCTTGTCGGTGATCTCGCGGGCCTCGAGGCGGGCGGCGGAGAGGATGCCCTCCGACTCGCGCTTGGCCTCGTTGCGGTGGTCGTTGGCCTGCTCCTCGGCGAGCCGCAGGATCTGCTCGACGCGGGTGCCGAGCCCGGAGAGGGTGGGCCGGCTGTTCTCTTCGAGCTGCTTGTTCGTGTCGGTGAGCTTCTGCTCCAGCGCACTCATGCGCTGCTCGGCCTGGCGGAGCCGACGCTGGGCGTCGTTCATCCGCTGCTCGGCCTCGGCACGGGCCTGCTCGGACTGGGTCAGCGCGGCGGTCATCCGGCCGAGGAAGTCGTCGACCTGATGAGTGTTGTATCCGCGCAGGCCAACGGTGAAATCTGGCTGCGAGTTCGCGTTATCGAAGAACGCGAGAGGGGAGGACTGCTGCTGGGGCATTGGGACATACTGGCAGACGCCCCAGGGTGCTTCGCAAGAGCGGTGGGAAGCTTTCGTGCCCTCTTTACATGGTCAACTCCTGGTGTCGACGAGGTCGGACCAATCGGCGATCTTGGCAGGTCCCGGCCTGTCGGACGCCACGCAGCGTGACGCGGAAAAGGGCCCCGGGGTTACCCCGAGGCCCTTTGTTCGATCCGGGCGGGTTATCCGCTAATGAGGGCGGAAGAACAATGAGCGATCATCGCAATGGCCATCCCGCGTTCCCCCGTCCGGCCGGTCAGTGACCGCGGAACCGGTTGATCGCGTCCTCGTGCCGGGCCCGCAGCTCCCCGTCGCGTACGCCCAGCCCGTCGGCGGGCGCGAGGCAGCGCACGCCGACCTTGCCCTGGTGGGCGTTGCGGTGCACCTCGTACGCGGCCTGGCCGGTCTGCTCCAACGGGTAGGTGCGGGACACCGTCGGGTGCACCTTGCCGAGCGCCACCAGGCGGTTGGCCTGCCACGCCTCGTGGTAGTTGGCGAAGTGGCTGCCGACGATCCGCTTGAGGTGCATCCACAGGTAGCGGTTGTCGTACTGGTGCTGGAAGCCGCTCGTGGAGGCGCAGGTGACGATGGTCCCGCCGCGTCGGGCCACGTAGACGCTGGCGCCGAACGTCTCCCGTCCCGGGTGCTCGAACACGATGTCCGGGTCCTCGCCGCCGGTCAGCTCGCGGATCCGCTCGCCGAAGCGCCGCCACTCGTCCGGGTCCTGGGTCTCCTCGTCCTTCCAGAAGCGGAAGCCCTCAGCGGCCCGGTCGATGACGAGATCCGCGCCCATCCGGCGGCACAGCTCGGCCTTCTCCGGTGAGGACACCACGCAGACCGGGATCGCGCCGCCGTTGAGCGCCATCTGCGTGGCGTACCCGCCGAGGCCGCCGGAGGCGCCCCAGATCAGCACCACGTCGCCCTGTTTCATGTTGGCGCCGTGGTGCGAGACGAGCTGCCGGTACGCGGTGGAGTTGACCAGCCCGGGGCTGGCCGCCTCCTCCCAGCTCAGGTGCCGTGGCTTGGGCATCAGCTGGTTGGCCTTGACGATGGCCAGCTCGGCGAGCCCGCCGAAGTTGGTCTCGAAGCCCCAGATCCGCTGCTGCGGGTCGAGCATGGTGTCGTCGTGGCCGGCCGCGTCCTCCAGCTCGACGGAGAGACAGTGCGCGACCACCTCGTCGCCGGGCGCCCAGCGGGTCACCCCGGGGCCGGTGCGCAGCACCACGCCGGCCGCGTCCGAGCCGACCACGTGGTACGGCAGGTCGTGCCGGCGGGTCAGCTCGGAGACCCGGCCGTAGCGCTCCAGGAACCTGAAGGTGGACACCGGCTCGAAGATGCTTGTCCACACCGTGTTGTAGTTGATCGCGCTGGCCATCACCGCGATCAGCGCCTCACCCGGCGCCAGCTGCGGTGTCGGCACCTCCTGCACGTGCAGTGCCTTGCGCGGGTCCTTGTCCCGGGTGGCCATGCCGTCGAACATCCGGGCTTCCTCGGCGCGGACGACCACGCCCCGGTAGCTCTCCGGTACGGGCAGTCCGGCGACGCCGGCGAGTTCGCGGTCCGGATCGTTCGATTCCTCCGCCGCCATGATCGCTTCGAGGATGTCCTGCACGGTGACCTCCGGTTCGTCCGCACCCGCACGGGCCCGGGTGCTGCCATCGTCGGCGCCGGTGGGCACGACCGCCATGTCGGCATTCGACACATCCGGCACCGGTCGCGCTCCTGTGGGGCCGGACGTTACTGAACGGTAGCTAGGCCGGGAAGTCCTCTGTGAAAAACTGCATCCACCGATGCGTGAAGGTGTCCGGCGACCCCACCAACCGCGCACTGACGTGCGCGCGCAGCCCCCGCGATCCCCAGCCCGCCCCCGACCCGCGCCCGCCCCCGA